>NZ_VSZO01000043.1 GCF_008312935.1 Roseiconus lacunae
TCAAGCAACCAAGGCAAGCCTCAGTCGCTCAACAGCGATCTCGCTTTTGCTGAACTCAACAGAAGTTTCACCACCAAATTGTCAATGATCGGTTCCGCTCGATGTCGCGTCGCGTTTGGTTGTCGGCGACGTCTCTCGAACGATGAGCGGGATTGTTGCGGAGGATCGGCACTGAGTCAACGGGCGATGAGAAAAAAGGATGAATTATTTGTTCGCTTCGAGATAAAACGGCCCGCCGAACGCCGTTTGATCCGGCGATTTACGTGCTTTCGCCATCCGGGATTAATTTGCATCTGTTCAGGTCTTTAGGCCTGTTTCACGGGCGTTTTTGGGCATTGTTCCACAATTCTTCCCCCGCTGAATCATTCCAACGGGACGCCGAAACTGCCCGAGAAGACTTCCGACTCGTCCCGTCGCCGGTTGCAGACCCCCCGAAAGCAATTTTGGCTTTGAACACACTTCCCCCGTTAAGAACCAAAGTGTCCACCTCGTCTGGGGCCCTCAAATGGTGGTTTTTCATGGGAATTGTGTGCCACGGCACCCCGGAGGCTCGTCTCTCCGAATCCGTTTCTCGAGATCATGGTCTCGATTCGCTGCGAAGCGGAGCTTGTCGAATGGCTCCGGGGCTGTTGAATTGGTCAATTTGAACGACTCAACGATCGGCCAGCCGGCATAAGCCCACATTCGCGCGGAAGAACCGCACGCTATCGCGTTCACGGCTTATGGAATCAAAACGAAACGTCAGGATGACTGCGATCGAAGGGTCACGATCGAGAGCTCGGGACGGCAGTTGAGCCGCAGAAGATGCACACCGCCGAGTCCGCGCGAGACTTGAAGTGTGGTCGGGGCCTTGTAAAAGCTGCCCGAAGCAAAGCGGCTGCCGTGAAAACTAGGGCTCAAGATGGGCCCTGCTACCGGTAATCTGCCCTGTCCGCCGTGTGTGTGACCGGCCAGCATGAGCTGAAATCCGTGCCTCCGAGCCCACCAAATCTGGTCGGGGCTGTGGCTCAGTAGCAACCGGAATTCTGCGTCGCTCTCCGGTACGATCGGGCGTTCAAACCAAGGGGATTCGTTTCCGACGACGAGCGAATTGACGCCTGCTAACTCTCGCTCGGCCGCTTGAGACCCTAGGTCAATCCATCCCGCTCGGTCCATCGCTTGTCGGGTTTCCCAGGAATCGACAACTCGCGTGTCATGGTTCCCAAGAATGAAAAAGCATCCGTCTCGGGCTTGGGCCGGCGAAAAAATGTCAAACAGCCAGTCGATGCAAGGTTGTGAATCGATGATGTCGCCCGTCAGTGCGAATAGATCCGGGCGAAAACGCGTCGCCTGGGCGACGACATAGCGGGCATAGTCGGCATGAATCTCCCCGGTGAGGTGAATGTCGCTGAGATGGGCGATCCGGTAGCCGTCGAGTTTCTCGGGAAGCCCGGCGACTGGCAATTCGATTTCATCGATCGAGAGTTCGAGGAGTTGATTGAAAGGCAGACGCGATTCGAACTGAGCTTTGGGCGTCAGTAGCAGCGAACGATTGGTCGTTTTCGCGACATCGATCATTCGACTTTGGCGTTTGGCATCGGCCCACTCGAGCCCAAAAATCGGTCGCCACAACAGCCAGGGGATGCCAAAAACTCCCCAGGTCGCCAGGCAGACGCCGAAATAAGTCAGCGTCCAGGCCGAGAGTTGTCCCCAAGCTGGCTCGCCACGAATGATCGCATTCAGTGCTTCGTGCTGGGTCAGAAGAATCAACGTTGGCAGTGCAAAAGTATTGATGAAAAACGCTTTGACCCAACGTTTAATCGTCTTTCGTTGCCAGCCAAACGCGTTGACTCGGTTGTAAATGGCGACGTGCAATCCACCGTGGCCGATCAGAATCAACAGGAATAGCAGAACATTCCAAAATCCGTTCATCTGACCGCCGCGAGGTTTTTAACTCGCGACCTCTCCATGGCTGTCTAGCCCTTTGGGATACATGTAGGCCGCCAACTGAAGTGGCGTTTGTTGGCTGAGGTCATCAAGCCAATGCGAAGGAGTTTCGTGCGCTGGGGGCTCTGCTGGCAATCCCAATACCGCCGCCGCGGCCGTCGGCATTTGCAATGCTTGGCGGGAGAGAACCGAAGAGACCATGCTCATACCGGGATTATGACCGAGGACCAACACTCGGCTATGCCCTCCGTGTTCAGAGCTGATCGTCCAGAGAATCGATTCGGGAGCTGACAGGTAAAGGCTGTCGCAGTAGCGGATTTCTGGTTCGCCGGAAAACTGATCGAGCATCAATTGCAGCGTCTCCCGCGTGCGCTGGCTGGTCGAGCAGAGCACGATTTCTGGTTCGTATCCCTGGTCGGAAAGCCAACGCGCCATGCGTGGCGAATCTCGTCGGCCACGCGAATTGAGGGGGCGTTGGTGATCGGATAACCCCGGATCGCCATGCGAGCTTTTGGCGTGACGCATCAAAATTAATTGTTTGTTCAATCGACGGCCTCGCATGAAAACACAACGGATGAGACGGTGAACGGTTCGCAGGCGATGTGTAGCAGACTAGGCGTTTGTCCGCGATGGCTGATCGAATCGTGCCCGCTTGGGGGCGTCGTGACGCAACGCCGCGATCGCCTTGTCGGCGGCGCGGGTGCCACGGTCAAACGCTTCTTCCATCAAGGCGATTCCGCTGAGGTCGCTCGCACCGAAATGAATGCGTCCGAGCGATTCGGAGGCACGTTCGCGTTCGCCACCGAATAGAAATCCGGGCCGTGGTTGGATCATCGCATGTCCCCAACGCATGACATCGATACGATCGATCAGCGATTCGATGTCTGGGTGCGGGCGACTTAAATCGGAAACGATCACCGTTACCCAGTCCTCCCAGGTCAGACGCATCAGTTCGGATCGCGAGATTCGCGGGTCATCATCGGTGAGCGGTCGATACCAAGTCAGCACCGTCGGGCCGTGGTCGATTCCTTTTTGGTGAGTCGACGTGACGTAACCGAGCGACGGTCCGTCGGCGATGACATTGTCCCAGCACATCGCAACCTGTGACGGCCGAGGACGATCGTGAAGCATGACATTGGCGACGACCCATCCTCCATACCGAAACGACGCGACATCCCGTCCGGTCGACTCGAAGTCCGGAATTAACCGTGGGGCGATGAACTGGGGGGCGGCAAAAATCACTTGATCGGCGATCAGTTCATCAGTGATCGACTGCTCCGCATCAAACACGGTCACGCGAGCTTGCTGAACATCTTGCGTGATAGCGGTGACCACTTGACGCAAGCGAATGTGTGACCGCAGTTGTTCGCCCAAGAAACGCACAATGCGTCCGTTGCCTTCCGGCCAGGTCATCACTTCTTGTGTTTCTTTGGCCCCGTTTCTCAGACGCGATGCAAAGTAGAACACGCCTGCCCAGGCACTGGTTTGTTCCGCAGTCAGTCCGTAGTCATCGCGACAACCATAGTCGACCAGCCAACGTAGCAGCGGCGAGGTGTACCCTTGCGAGTTCATCCAAGCGGCCATCGAGTGCCGGTCAAGTTCTCGGACGGTGTCGTTGTCTGATCCGGCCGACATTGGTATCGCAAATAGCCGTCGACCCTGATCGTCGCGTGTGTGAGCCAATTGACGCATCGCATTACGAAACGCTTCGAGTTGTCGCCGATCTTCATCCGAGGGTGAATGCGACGGATAAAGGCCATACACCCAATCATCTGCGACAAAAACACGCTCCTGCGGGTCACGGCAAAGGACGGATTCGGCGGCAATCGGTTCTCCCTGGGCGTCTTCACCGATGATCACCCCCATCTCTTGGAACAGCTTGACCAAGCGGTCGTTGTCTTTCATCGGGACCGGAACGTAGTGGGCGCCCCACGGGAACCGGAAGTTACCGTGTTGTCCTGATCGAGCGGTGCCTCCGACCTGGGCGTCTAATTCCAAGACAACAACGTCGTCGATTCCATTTTGCTTCAGTTGCCACGCGGCGGACAGTCCGGCGATGCCACCGCCGACGATGACGACTTGATGACGTACCGGATCGCCGGATGGCTTAGGGGGACGCCACTGATCTCGCAAGCGGTGCATGACCGTGAAGTCCGGGTTCAATAACTCGCCAGAGATGTTGCTCGCTTGCCAATTACAACCGGCCAAGTTTGCCAGCGGGACACCGGCGACTAGCGCGAGCAGTTCACGTCGTCTGAGCGTCGGCTGGATGACGGAACGATGTTGGTGGGCCACGCGGGCGACTCTCTGTTTAGTTTGAGAAGCGATCCGGAAATTAGTTCACGGATCGATGCATTCTAGCGTGTGAGTTGTTGACGCTTCTTTCTGGCACGCTCGATTTGTAGAACGCGATTCGCTACGCCCGGTTCGATTCTCCATCCACGGCGGGCTGACATGTGGCGTCAGGCAAGTGCTCACTCGCTCGTTGGTCCTTCGCCGGCTTGGGGAACGCACTGAATCGCATCGGCAATGACGTATCCATCGGCGCCCTCGTTGCTAAGTGTCACGATCGCCTGTTGATCAAATTCGAAGCTTCCCAGGGTGACACGTCCTTTCGAGTTTCCGTCACGCTGGTTGACCAAGATTGTTTTCACTCGGTCATCACGATCGGAGGTGACGGTGACCTTCGTTTGTGTCGAACGATTCGAGTGCGGAGGCCAAAGCAGATTAATTTGATACCGACCAGCCGACGGCAACTTCGCCGTATAAGTGACGTTACATTCTCCGCGGTTGTCATTGTTGTCGTGAAAGTAATCGCTACCTACACGCGGTACCGATGAACTGCTGGCGATCCAGGGGCCCTCGCTTTTTGCTTGGGTGTTGTCAACCACAACTCCGTTAAGTTCTTTGGCGTCGATCCCTTGGGCTTTTGGTGGCCCGGTGTACTGCAGGACTTGGTTGTCGTTGCGAAGTTTTTCGGCAAGGGTTGCGTAGGCGACTTGTTGAACCGTTGTTTTCGATTCAATTGCTTGGGCGGCGGCGGTCGCGGCGGATTGGCCGAGGACCATGAAGACCGGTTCCATCCGGATCGACCCGAACGCGATGTGAGAAGCCGAAAGGCAGACCGGGACCAAGAGGTTCGAAACCTCATCGCGAGCCGGCACGATCGAACGATAGCTGATCCCGTATGGCGAGAAGCCTCCCACTTGCACGTCGCCTTCATTGCGGACATGACCGGCTTGATCGACGTAGCGTTGTTGGTTGTGTGAATCCATGGTGTAGGCGGCCAAGCCGATCGGATCGTCGACCGCTTCACCCTGGCAGTTCTTCTGTGTCATCACATAGTCGCTGACCATTCGACGTGCTTCGCGAATATAAAGTTGATCCTGCCAGCCATTACCGTCAACGAATTCGTCTTTACACATTCCCCAGCGAGAGACTTCGCGACGGACGTTTTCGGGGACTCGTGGGTGATTGGCCAGCGTCCACATCAGGCCCTGTTGATACAGGCGATGTTGTTCGGCAATCGATTCTCGGCGTTCATAGCTGGCTTCGGGATAGTCGTAGTTTTGGCCGATAAAGTCGGTTGAAAACCCGGTCCGATTGTTCGTGTCCGTCTTGCGGTTCGGCATGGAGGAATTGATCCAGGGCGGTGAATTTTCGCCTGCTTCGAAGTTGCGAAGCATCAATTCGTACCAGCGTTCGTCGTAGCCATCGGGTTTAGCGAACGGAATCCGATTGTCGGGATGATCGGTTAGGCACATTCGAAAACAGTAAGCCTGTACGCGATGATCGCCTTCCCCTTCCTCGCCCGGGCCGTTGGGGTCGATGTGTGGCAACAGGCCACTGGACGGATCGCCCGGTTCGACGTAGGGATCGATGCCGCGTTTTAATTGATGGGATCGAGCGTGTTTGGTTTGAACACCGTTCAGTGTTTCGCCGTATTCCGAATTCGCTTCACGCCCGACGGTGAAACTGACGCCGGCAGTCGCCATCAAGTCGCCTTCGTAAGTCGCGTCGATAAACATTTTGCCACGATACGTTGCCCCGGATTCCATCTTGATCGCCAGGATCCGAGCCGGTCGACTTCGTGTCATCATCACCGCGGAGCGATCGAGTCGCTGGCCGTAGATGACTTCGATATCATCGCGTTTGATCCACTGTTGGTAGACAGCTAATGCGGCGTTCGGTTCGAACGTCCACATCGCCGATTCGCCCGTCGAGGTGCGAGACTGGCCGCCGCTTCGATAGTCGTTCGGGCGTTGCCATTTCCAGGCTTTGGGATCTTGGTAGTGATGCGCGATCGCTTCGTAAAACTCGCGCGCGATACCGCCGATCGCAGACTTGTTTCCGATATCGGTTTGTCCCAGACCGCCGGTGGTCAGCCCACCAACGCGGTCAGTCGGTTCGATCACAACGACCGATAGGCCATTTCGTTTCGCGGCGACCGCCGCCGCGATCCCCGAGGAGGTCCCACCGTAGATGACCAAGTCGTACTGGCGATCCGCCTCAGGTGACTGGGCAAAAGCACAATGACGGTTCGATTCAAAGACGGTTGACGTGGCGATGACGGCAAACGTCAATACGATCCGAACAATCCGGTTCGTTCTTGGCGAGGGCATACGGGTATCCGGTTAATCAAGCGATAGGTGGGGAAGCGGCTCGACGCAATCGTCTTGCTCCGAGCCGCAGGCCGCACATTTTATACAAACTCGGATTGCCTCGTGTGTCCTCGACCATCGCATGGCGAAGCACCGTGGTGTGGAGAAAACGATCTGATATGGCGACCGTCGTTCCCGACGTGATTTTACCGTTCAATGTCGAAGCGGATGCCGCCGGCGATCGAAGCACAGACGTTGTAGATCACACCAAAGATGATGCCGCCGATAAAGCCACCGATTCCATAGCCGATCGGCATGAAGACGGCCATGATCAAGCCAGAGATGATCCCCATTGCGGCGTCACCACCGCCGACCGCTCCTGCCAACGCGAAAAAGGCGAATAGGACACCCGTGATCAAGCCGATGATTGCGTACATGACACCGGAGAGCATCGCCACCGACATCACGTCGACTCGTTTCAAGACGATCGAGCTTTCAGAAACCATCGGTGTCTCGGAGCTTGAAATCGGTGCCCCGAATGGATTGGCGGTAGACATGGTAACCTTGGCGTGAGAAAGGGATCGCGATGCCAAAGCTATTTCCTATAAACCGGCATCAGACATCACCGGCGGATCGCGAAGCCTGCACCGCATTAGCGCGTCCGACAAGCAGAGGATCGACCATCCCTATCCGCGACATTTCACGATTTTTGTAGGGAATCGTGCCAAGGACAAAACGTAGCGCGTTTAAACGCGCACGTTTCTTGCAATCGGACTTCACCACCGTCCACGGGGCGTCATATGTATCCGAATAAAAGAACATCGCCTCTTTGGCGCGGGTGTAGTCGTCCCATTTATCGAGTGACGCCATGTCGACCGGTGAGAGTTTCCATTGCTTGAGCGGATGCACTTCACGTTCTTTGAAGCGGCGACGCTGCTCTTTCTGGCTGACCGAAAACCAAAACTTAGTCAAGCGGATCCCACTGCGGACCAAGTTGCGTTCGAAGTCGGGGACTTGCCGCATGAACTCGTCGTATTCCTCGTCGCTGCAGAATCCCATGACACGTTCGACGCCGGCGCGGTTGTACCAACTTCGATCGAACAGCACGATTTCTCCGGCCGTCGGTAAGTGTTCGACGTATCGCTGAAAGTACCATTGTCCCTTTTCGGTCTCGCTGGGTTTTTCGAGCGCGACGACGCGCGCACCCCGAGGATTAAGGTGTTCCATGAAGCGTTTGATCGTGCCCCCTTTTCCGGCCGCGTCGCGGCCTTCGAAAAGGATGACGACCTTTTCACCGTTCTCCTTGACCCAGGCTTGAAGCTTCAAAAGTTCGACTTGAAGCTGGTACTTTTGTTTCTCGTACGCCTTGCGTGACATCAGGTTGCGGTAGGGATACGCCCCGTCGCGCCAACCATCGGAGAGTTGGTCATCGGGATTGACCCGGCGTTTTCCCGCAGGACCGGGGGTTCGTTTGAGCAACGCGTTGCGCAGCACCGCGGCGTCCTCCGGTGAAGAACCGTCGATGATCACTTCCAGTGTTCGGGCGAGCGTGTGAACGTCGTGTGGCGGCGTTTTTTCGATGATGTCGCGGACCGCCGAGATCTTGCTCTGCTGGGCAGCCTTGGTTGATTCGTTGACGACATGAGATTCGACGCCGCCTTCGGTCAACTGCGGTGCGACGTCGCCATCGTCCGCCTTGCGTCGACCGCGCGACACGCTTCGCTTTTTCTTGGTTCCTTTGCCAGGCTTTCCGTTCGCCGAGCCATTGCCTGCGCCCTTCGCGGCGCCGCGAGTGGAAGATTTTCCCTGGGATTCTGAAGCCATGATCACGAACGGGGTTGAAGAATCGGTCATCGGAAACGGGAGATCCGTCATGATCAATTCTAGCTGTTCGCTAAATGGCCGTCGGGAAAGCACGGCGTGGGGAAGTGAACCTGCCTTTGCCCGTCCACTGTGGGAACGGTCGTATCAGCTTTATCGACCGCGCCAGAATAGTTCACTCACCGATCAGTCACCATCTTGATCGATTCGTCTTCGAGCGTTCGCCAGGGTTAGTGAAACCTAGCCGTGGCGAACGCATTCGCTTTCAGCCACGTCTATTTCGCGTCAGCGGTGATGCCTTTCCAGTCGTCCGTGCGGAACGGCGTCATCGGCAATCCTTCGACGCTTTGCACGTTGCAAATCGGGTTGTCGGCCCACGCATAGCGAACGGCGACGGGGTTCGCGACTTGATCGCTAGAAACCACAATCGTGTCCTTGCCAGTGATCTTGGCATGTGCTTTAACAAACTGTTGGTCTTCACCTGCGATCGTGAATCCGATCGGTTCGTTCACATCAAATGTGTCTAAACCACCGCCGACGTGTTCGAATTTCAGCGTGACAAGATTGCCTTTGACAGACATCGATTCGTACGTCGGACTTTGGTAGGGGATGTCGTAGCCGTAGTTTTTGGCCAGTGCCCAGCGCGCCAGTCGCTTGCCGACGTCCTGTTTGTTTTTAGGGTGAATGTCAGAAGCTTCGCCGAGATCGATGATCACCGCTTCGCCGGTGTTTTCGAGTTTCGACATCGTCATCGTTTGGGCTTCACGCAATTCCGCCCATTGGCTGTCCGTCGGTTCGCTTCTTTCGGATTTGTAGTCAGCCAACTGAACCCAGTAGAACGAAAAGTCGTCTTGTTTCCATTCATCACGCCAGTGATCGATCATCAGCGGAAAGAGTTCACGGTATTGGTAAGCGCGGCTGGCGTTTGATTCGCCTTGGTACCAGATGACGCCTTCGATCGTATAGCCGATAATCGGGTTCAACACGCCGTTATAGAGATTGGCGGGCCGATGTTGTCCGGTCAGAACATTACGCGGACGGGCCGGTGCTTTCCCCTTTTTGTTCTCCCGCCATTTCGCGAGACGTTCTTCATGCTTTTTAAGTTCCGCTTCGTAATCAAACGTAGCTTCGGTTTTTTTCCAGCGTTCGAGTAGCTCGTCAAACTTGCCGCTCGATTTTAAGACGTCGCGTTTGACCCACGCTTCCGCGGCCGAACCGCCCCAGGCGTTGTCGATCAATCCGACCGGGACGTCGAGTGTTTGATGGATCTGACGGCCAAAGAAATAGCCAACCCCAGAGAATTCTCTGACGGATTCGGGCGTGCAGGCTTGCCACTGGCCGTCAAAGCTATCCTTGGGTTGTTGAACACCGACTTGCGGTACCGAAATCATGCGGATGTTGGGAAACTTTGCCGCAAGCGCTTCCAAATCGGCGTCATTGGATTGTTTCACCGCCCATTGCATGTTGGATTGGCCGCTGCACACCCAGACCTCACCGATTAGGACGTCTTTGAAGGTAACGTGATCGTCGCCGGCTTGGATCGACAATTCGAAGGGCCCACCGGCGGACATCTTTGGCAGCGCGGCATCGAATCGGCCATCGGCGTCTGCCTTCGCCGTCGCCGTTTGGTCGGCCAATTTGATTTCGACGCTGGCACCGGCGTCTGCCCAGCCCCAGATGTGGATCGGTTTATTTCGCTGCAAGACCATCGAATCGCCAAATACGGCGCTGGTTCGAATCTCTGCGGCCGCGTGGCTGGCAAACACAGCCAGCAGTAACAATGACAGGCCAAAAGTTCTCATGATGTGGGCTCCATGGCAGGGGGAGGAGGGAGGCGGAAGCGGCCTATGATAACTTCTCTACAGAGCCGATCGTGGCTGTCGCACATGTTTTTCAATTTCCCCCATCAGCCGCAACGCGCTAGCGTGCGGTTCTCCCCGCGGCTGATATTTTTCACGTTCATTGACAATTTCAACCATGTCTATTCGTCTGGCCGATCAACCCGAACCACTGGATGTCCTCGCCGTCGGGGCACATCCCGACGATGTGGAGGTCGCTTGCGGCGGCACACTGGCAAAACTTGCCGCGGACGGTTACCGCGTCGGGATCGTTGATCTGACCGATGGCGAACCGACTCCGTTTTCCAACGGTCCCAAGTCTAGGTTCATCGAGGCGGTGAATGCGGCCAAGACACTTGGCGTCTGTGAACGGATCCAGATGGACCTTCCGAATCGACGTTTGATCGATTCGTTTGAAGCTCGGATTGAACTCGCCAAGGTCTTTCGATGGACGCGGCCTCGTGTCGTGCTAGGGTTCGGTGACAAGACTCCGATGGCGTCACCGGATCACCACCAAGCGATGCTGTTAACCGATGCGGCGGTGTTTTACAGTCGGCTATCAAAGTGGGACGATTACTTCGGCGGGCTTCCGACCCATGTGATCGATCGGCAGTTGTATTTTCGTTTGGCCCTTGAACCGATGACGATCGCGGGCAACCCGTTCCATTTACTGGTCGATATCAGTGCGACGCTAGAACAGAAGCTTGCCGCGATGCGTTGCTACGGAAGTCAATTTGATCATAAACGCGGCATCGATGACCGCGTGCGCGCGGCCGCCGTGATGACCGGGTCGATCGCTGGCGTATCCGCGGCGGAATCGTTCGCGGCGGCGCGTCCCTTTGTGACCAACAACTTCTTCGCCGCCCTGGGGATGGACCTCTCACCGGGGCCTGCCGCCGAACCGTCCAACATTCGTGAGCTATCACTTCGGCATTGGTCGACTAAGAAACCGTGATCGCGAATCAACAAATCGCAACTTGAGTCGCTGCGCCTTACTGATCCCGATTCGCGGGGTGGCGACAATGGTTGGCGGACCAGTTGACACCGTCGCACGTGGATCGATTGATGCCATGGTCAGGGAGTGTACCGTTGTGGGGGCCGTTTTGAGCTCGAACAGTCCCAGGTTCGGATCGCTCACCAGGCAACGTCCATCGTCGTTGCGATCGATCGCCAAGGCTTGGCACAGCATCGCCGGTCCGCGTGTCAGTCGTCGAAGATCTTGTAGCCGACGTTTGCGTTGCATTGTTTCGATTCCCCACAGCGGTTCGATCGCACGGATCAACACCGCCGCGCCACGACCCTTCGCTTCGGTCACGGCGTTCAAGCAGTGCTTCGCATGAATCGGATACACATACAGGATGCCCGGGCGGTCGAACATCGATGCGTTGCTAGGCGTTTGACCGCGAGCCGAATGGCTAGCCGGATCGTCGGAATGTAAGTAGGCTTCGGTTTCGACGATGGACCCGCCGACCCAGTTGCCATCGAGGTAATGCGCGATCACTTTGCCGATTAAATCTCGAGCGACCTTGGTCGTTTCTCGTTGAAAGAACGATTCCGGTAGGCGTTCGGCGTATTTCGTCTGCTTCGTCAAATCACGTTGCCTTATTGAGACGAATGGCTCTCGTCATACATCGATGAATTTTTCCAAACCCAAACCCGATACCACACAAACCTACCGGGCCGGCTGGCTGTTGCCAATTTCAAGTCCGCCGATCAAAGACGCGCGGATCACCGTGGTCGGCGGGGTGGTTGCCAAAGTCGAGTCTTTTTCGGCAAACGCGGGGAACGCTTCGGTCATCGATTTGGGGAACGTGGCAATGATGCCCCGGTTCGTCAATGCCCACACTCATCTGGAGTTTTCGGATTGTTCCGAACCGATTGGTGCACCTGGAATAGCGCTCGCAGACTGGATCGGCGAAGTAATCCGTGCTCGCGGGGTCAGCAATGAAACTTCGCGGCAAGCGGCGATCGCAAAAGGAGTTCAGGAATCGGCCGATGCCGGTGTCGGGCTGATTGGCGATATCGCGACCACACCATCGGCTTACCCTGATAGCATCGATCCGTTGATTGTTTCCTTCGCCGAAGTTCTTGGGTTGTCTCTCGATCGGCATCGGGAGCGTTTGGCGGGTGCGGCGACCCATCATCAAGCGTTGCAGGCGTCTTCCAGTGTTTTTTCCGCAATCAGTCCCCATGCGCCGTATTCCACACCGCCGGACGTGATCGCAGAATGCTCGCGGCGGGCAAATCAACATGGCGTCCCGCTGGCGATTCACTTGGCCGAGTCGCCCGACGAACGCGAGCTGCTCGATCACGCGTCCGGTCCGTTTGCGGCATCGCTTCGGCGTGCCGGGGTCTGGCGGGAAGGGATTTTTCCATACACGGATGATTCGATTCCCTCCATTCTCGAAACGCTTGCGCCCGCGCCGGCGGTGCTTTTGATTCATGGAAACGACTTGAGCGAACGCGAAATCGAGATCATTTCACAACATCGTCAGATGAGCGTTGTGTATTGCCCACGGACGCATCATTTCTTTGGCCATGACCGGCATCCGGTCGCCGATTTGTTGCGATCGGGGGTTCGGGTGGCTTTGGGGACCGATTCGCGAGCGAGCAATCCCGACCTTAGCATCTGGGAAGAAGTGCGGTTTCTGCTCCAGAAACGTCAGGATATTGACCCCCAGCAAGTCTTGGCGATGGCCACCTTGATGGGGGCCGAAGCATTGATGTTTGGGTCGCCGCGGGCGGTTTCAAGCCGACTGCAAAAACGAGCGATCGGGCAGCTGGTTCCCGGCAAAACCCGTTTCGATTCACTTTTGATGGTTCCCACCGCCGGGAAGCAGTTGGATTCGGTATTTGCCGACTTCTCGGCGACGGAAACGTCCCAACTGAAGTTTTGCTCTGCAAACCGACCGAGCGATGGCCATAATACAGACAATTGACTGGCCTCGATGGTACGCTCCGTTGTGACCGTTTGGTGCAGCCAATATGGATTACTGAACGAACGGTTGATCCAGCCTTCGCGACACGCCCTCCGACCTTCCCAGTTTTGAAATGTACCTTCGCCTTGCGTCACGATTTCTTTTCGAGACCGACAAACGTTTGCTTGCCAAGGCGATTTGGACGTTGGGGGTCAAGGGCCTGCTGAGTGTCCACAAGCACAAGCGGCGGTTGAAACGCGGCGAGTTTTTCCCGCCGTTTCTTTACATGTCGGTCATCAATAGCTGCAACCTGCGCTGTCAGGGATGTTGGGTCGATGTCGCAGCCAAGCAGCATCGGATCGAGCTTGATGCGGCTAATAAGACGATTCGCCAAGCCAAAGAGATGGGGAACAGTTTCTTTGGAATTTTGGGCGGCGAACCGTTCATGCATAAAGACTTACTGAAAATCTTCGAGCAGAACCGCGACGTTTACTTTCAGGTATTCACCAACGGTCACTTCATCACCGACGAAGTCGCGGCCAAGTTGAAAGAGTACGGCAACGTGACTCCACTGATCAGTGTCGAAGGGACCGAGATCATCAGCGACGAGCGACGTGGTCGGGGGGGTGTTTACAACCAGACGATGAAGGGGCTCGAAACGGCATTACGGCACAATTTGTTGGTCGGCGTTTGTACCAGTGTTTGCAAGACGAATCTTGATGACTTGGTCAACGATGCTTGGGTCGAACGATTGATCGACATGGGGGTGATGTATTGCTGGTTCCACATTTATCGCCCGGTCGGCCCGGAACCAAACCCGCAGTTGGCACTCAGTAGCGAAGAGCAAAAGCGGGTTCGTCAATTTGTCGTCGACACGCGTGCGACGAAACCGATCATCGTGATCGATGCGTATCACGACGACGCCGGCAATGCGTTGTGTCCCGCCGCGACAGGGTTCACGCACCATATCGGTCCCAAGGGTGACATTGAACCGTGCCCCGTCATTCAAATGGCCGCCGAATCAATTCACGACGATCGCCCGTTGGCAGAGACGTTTAACAACTCGGCGTTTTTAACAGAGTTCCGTGAGTTGACCGCTCAGAACACGCGCGGTTGTGTGATCATGGAACGTCCCGATCTGTTAATCGAACTCGCAGAAAAACACGGTGCCCGCGATACAACGATTCGGAACGAGGTGATGCGAGAACTCGATCACGTGACGCCCCGGCGCAGCCAGTTTCAGCCCGGAGATGAGATTCCCGAGCGAAGCTTTGTTTATCGATGGGCGAAGAAATACGCCTTCAATGACTTCGGGACCTACAGCCGTCACTTTGATGTGGCTAAGTATCGCGATCCAGATGCCGAACGGACGCCGGCGGTAAATGATGACGTCCAAGTGGTGCAGTTACAGGCGACCAAGTCGTCGTGATGCCGATCGCTTTGCCGATGATCGGGACGCTTCATTAATCGCAGTTCGTCGACTTGAATCGGTCGGCGTCTGCCCTGCGACGTTTACTCCGGAGGTGCGTTGTCTTGAGGTGCGTTGTCTCGTGCGGCCAAGTCTTGGAGCAGTCGTTGGTCGGTGTCGGCGGAGAAAAAGCGGAACGAGCCATCGACGAAGGCGAAGTAGGCACCGCCGATATGATTGCTCGAAAAGCTGCCCACGAACAAGTTGTCGACGTCGCCCAGTGCTTTCGGATCCGAGGGCGCGGGGTTGTGATGGGCGTTGATAGCGAAACCGGTATGGCGAAGGCTTGCCCGCGTGCCGCTGTTCCACCGTTGGGGTGGGCCGAAGTCGATCGCTTTTTCACCGAATAAAAAAACATACGATTCACCGTCGACCGCATCGCTCGGCATCCGCCACCGATTGAGCGCAAACATGCCGTCGCCGTCTTCGTCGATCGGCTCGGCGACCGATCCGACCACGCCGGCATACGTTGTCGCGTTCGGACGCAGTGTCGACGCCGAAACACCGCAGCGAAGCGTCGTCAGGCTTTCCTCGCCGACCGGCCGATTCGCCGCCGCGTAGACTCCGTAGCTGAAATCAATTTGGTCAAAGAGGTCCTGTTGATCGAGCATCGGCAGAAGGGCTTCGAGCCAATTGTGGTGATAGCCCTTGCTTTCACTTCGGATCGGGCCGGTCGGATTCTGCGTCCCGGTCGGCAGGTGTCCACCGATCAACGAGTAGCTTTGCGTTGCGACCGCGATTTCACGCAGATTCGATTCGCACTCAATTCTTCGTGATGATTCACGAGTCGAGGAAAGTCGCATTGTTAGTAGGATGAGGATGACCAAGCCGATCGCCACGACTAGGAGCACTTCGATCAGGGTAATGCCTTGCCGGTAGCGTCGCGGCAACAGGGTTCGGTTCGCGGGAGGCAACGTCATTGATCAACCGGCATCAACGGGGAAACGGTTCTCCGACACTTCGGGCGTTTATTCCTGGGGGCAATTTCGAGCCTGGGGGCAATTTCGAGGGAATTACAGCGTCCGGTCGGCACCCATGTGAAGGGAAAGGTTATCGCGATGGACAACCGATTCGTACGGTCGATGTCCGAGGATCCCGCCGATCATCTCGCTGATTTTACCCTTGATTTTGTCGACTTCTGATGACGGGTAGTTGCATAAGCCGCGGGCGATTTCGTAGCCATGGCGGTCGGTGATCATCACGACGGCACCGGCATCAAACTCGCCAACGACGCCCGTGATACCGATCGCCAGTAAACTGCTGCCGTCATTATGGATGGCTTTGACGGCACCGTCATCGATAATCAGTCGCCCCTCGACTTCGGCCGAGGCACTGATCCAGCGACGGCGTCCACGCAGGGTGCGTTCGCAAGGGAGAAACAGTGTTCCGATCATCTCGCCTTGCAAAACCTTCTCGAGGGCCAAGTCATCTCGTCCTGGGCCGATGATGACCGCATGCCCGTGGCTGGTCGCTAGCTGTGCGGCGGCGAGCTTGCTGGACATACCGCCTTTACTGAGTGAACTGCGTTTGTCACTGGCCATCGACATGACATCGTCGTCGAGTGTTTCGACGATATTGATGCGCTGGCTTTCCGGGTGGTCCGGTGATCCGTCGTATAAACCGTCGATATCTGAGAGGATCACCAGCAAGCACTGGTCGAGCAAACCGGCGACTTGTGCGGCCAAGCGGTCGTTGTCGCCAAAGGTGGTCATCAATTCGGCAACGGCGACGGAGTCGTTTTCGTTGACGACCGCGATCGCACCAAGTTCGTGAATCTGGCTCAGTGCATTGCGGACGTTCAAATACCCTTCGCGAGATTGAAGATCATTTCGCGTGAGCAGCACCTGAGCGGCGTGCCGCCCCGATTCGGCCAGGGAAGCCTCATAAGACTGGATCAAATCCGCTTGTCCGATCGCCGCGACGGCCTGCAGGTGCCCGAGGTCTGTGGGGCGTTGCGATAACCCTAATTTTCCCATGCCAGCGCCAACGGCACCGCTACTGACAATAATGGTTTGGCGACCGGTGTCGGCAATTTTGCAAAGCCCACGAGAGAGGCATTCAATTCGGTGTCGATCAAGTTTTCCGGAACTGTCTGTCAGGACGCGAGTTCCGACTTTGACGACGACACTTCCGGCGGATTCAATGGCTTTTTGACGTTCTGCAGAGGAGTCCAGAGGCACGTTGTTGGCGTTTTGCAATCGAGGGTGGTTGTGACATGACTGGCAGTGATTCACTTCCCAATCAAAATAATCTTTCCCGCTTAAATCGGCCATCCGACACACGGAGAGAGAAGTTTTTGAAAAAACGCGACTTCCCACAAGCGGGCGGTTCAATAAATGCGTCCCCTTTTGGACAATGGGGAACACCTACCTGCAGTCTGCCGATTGCGGGCCAGCCATTTTCGGCATCCGTTTCTTCAGGTCCGCCTGAATTCCAGATTTGATTGACGAGCAAATCCGTTCAATGAGTGAGATCAATCACGAGTGCGGCGTCGCGGCGATTTATCACCTTTCCGGCCGTGGACGCAGCCCGGTGTGCCCCGAGCAAGGGCCACGGCAGATCTCTCGGTTGCTGCCGCGAATGCTGCTCGACATTCAGAATCGAGGGCAACTCGCTGCGGGGATGACGACCTACAATCCGGATCAGCCGCGATTGTTGATGACCCGTAAAGACGTCGGGACCGTGACCGAAGTCTTTCGCCTGAATCATCGCGCCAAGTGCGAATCGATCATGCAAGGCTTGGCCGGTAGCGCGTCGATTGGCCACGTGCGGTATGCGACGTGCGGACAAGACGATCGGAACTATGCCCAGCCGTTCGAACGCGAACATATCCATAAACGCAAGTGGTTCAGTTTCTGCTTCAACGGGCAACTGGCCAACTACAGCCTGCTCAAAGAACGTCTACTGGCCGACGGCGATCACCACTTAGTGCTCGATACCGACACTGAAATCCTGATGCACGAAATCGGGCGTGTGCTGAGCCAATCGACCGAGCGTGTGGAGTGGATCGATGTGCTTCGCCAAGTTGCCGGCGATTTCGATGGTGCTTATTCGTTGGCGTTGCTATCCGCCGAAGGCGAAATGATCGTCGCACGAGATCCCTTGGGGATCAAACCGATGTGCTATGTCCACGAAGGTCCCTTCTTTGCCGCGGCAAGTGAAAGTGTCGCGCTTTTGAACTTGGGATTCGAAACCAGCCAGATCAAATCACTCGCCCCGGGGCACGCCGTCATCGTTCATCCCGAAACCGGTGTGCGGATCGAGCAATTCGTCGAGAGCAAAAAGAACGCGCATTGCTTCTTCGAATGGATCTACTTTGCCAACGTTGCCAGCACCCTGGATGATCGCAGCGTGTATTTGACTCGAACACGGCTGGGGGAGGAGCTGGCACGATCGGAGCGTGAAGACGGGCGAATCCCGCTCGATGATCCGGACACAATCATCGTTCCCGTGCCCGACACTAGTAAGGCCGCCGCCGATGCGATGGCCTACCAGTTGTCGATTCCCTGCCGCGAGGGATTGATCCGCAATCGCTATGCCGGTCGAACGTTTATCGAAGGTGGGCGGGCGCGTAAAGCCAAAGCCGCGACAAAGTACACCCCGCTTCGTGACGTCTTAGAAGGCAAACGTGTCATCCTCGTCGAAGATTCAATTGTCCGCAGTACGACGATGAATGTGTTGCTCGACCGCATCCGTGAAGTCGGTGGCGCCAAAGAAATCCATGTCCGTGTGGCGTGCCCGCCGATCGTCGCGCCATGCTTTTACGGCATCGACATGAGCACGATCGATCAACTGATCGCGCCAAAATACTTTGGAACCGAAGGCCTGTTGACACCCGAAGCACAGCAGCGACTCGCCGATGATTTGGGGGCCGATTCACTGCGTTACTTGCCCGTCGAAGCGATCGCACGAGCGATTGATTTGCCCGAAACCGAGCTCTGCCAAGCTTGCGTGACGGGGCAGTATCCAACCGAGTGTGGCCAGCACCTTTACCAAATCGCACTCGATAACCGAGGCAGCGACGTCGATAGCGGACGAACCTACGAACAGCTTGCCGCGGTGATGAATAGCCAGTAACGAATAGCTGGCGATGTTGAATCGTTGGCGATCAGTTTTCGGCTCGTCATCGCGCACCCAATCGGCCGGTTACGACGCTCTCTGGTCAGCCGGACGTCGGCAAGATAGGCTTTCGTTGACCGATTCCGGGTCAATTTCTTGCCGCTCCCTCGATGCCCAGAACTGCAGCGATGACCGCCGAATTGCAACAACACATCCGTGAGATTCCAGACTTCCCGAAACCGGGGATCATCTACCGCGACATCGCGCCACTGCTGGCGTCGCCGGACGCCTTGCGGGCCGCGACCGAAGTGATGGCCGCACCATTTAAAGACGAAAAGATCGACATCGTCGCCGCTGCCGAGGCACGCGGTTTTATCTTCGCCGCGCCGATGGCAATCCTACTCGGAGCAGGGTTTGTGCCGATTCGTAAGCCCGGAAAATTGCCCTTTGAAACGCATTCGCATGCGTATGACTTGGAATACGGCACCGACGAATTGCACGTTCATGTCGATGGCGTCCAAGCCGGCCAACGCGTCGTGTTGGTCGACGACTTACTGGCTACCGGTGGCACGATGCAGGCTTGCTGTCGATTGATCGAACGTTGTGCGGCCGAAATCGTTGGGTGCTCGTTCCTCATTCATTTGGCAGACTTGGGCGGGGAAGCCAAGTTGGAACCCTACCGTGTTGAATCGGCCATCGTGTATTGACCACTTCAGTGGCGATCGAACGGGTGTCGAATCACAGGAATCCCGGTGTGATTCACCGGTCGACAGGCTTATGTCGCAACCTCGGTCAATGTCGTACGGCTGTCGTAATTTTGCGTTAAACCGATGCGAGCGCGTAGGGAGTGCGAATGCGTTAGGCCATTTGCCACTGTCGGCGGAGCCACCATTCGGTCGACATCGCGGCAGTAAACAGTAGGAACACAATCCAGCCACTGATCGGTCCGTCGCCGAGTCCAGACTTTTCGATCACTGGTGTCTCCGCCGTACGACGCTTCGTTCGGATCGTATCAATCAGTGGATCAAGGTTTACCGGGTCAAAGCTTGCCCCGCCATGTTGTTCGGTCAACGACGCGAGCTGTTGCAGATAAACAAGATCTGGCATTGGGTTGGCTAGTTCACGACTTGTTTCGGTCACTTGAAAGGCAACCTCATCACCGCGAATGGTCGGGTCGTCTGCCTCGATGACTAGCTTATAAAATCCTGGTTCCAGGTCTGGTAGCGTTCCGCTAATGCGAGATTCTTCGCCGCTGCCTTCGGTAACATCCAACGCCGTCGCATCGCCATCACCGTTGACGACGGTCGCCGATAGTCGGATTGGCGACGAACGCTCGCTAAGCGATTGAACGCGTGCTTGAAATTCGACTTGGGTATCACCTTCGAATCGTCGTTGTCCCAACTCGGCGATGACGCTGTCACCACCTTTCTCTTCACGCGACATCACCCAGAGCATCAGTTGTCGCCAAAATCGCCGGTGGACTTCGCTTTTGCCGATCCGCCACCAACGATAGGTTTCGTCGATCGCTAAGGCCGCGACGCGGCCTTTGCCGTAAGTCCCGATGACCAGCAGCGGTTGTTGGTCACCGGTTTCGAGCAGAGTTTGAACGCCCGATCGAGGCTTTGCGCCGACAAAACGATTGGCACCTGAAAGCGTTGGTAGTTGTTCCCAAACCGACTTGGCCGTCGAGCCGCCCAAGTCGACGATCGGGTGCTGTCGGGAACGGTTCAGTTTAATAGGGCCGGCGATTTGGCTTTTCAGTCTTGCCTGACGTTCGGCCACTGACAAGGCTGAGCGAGCCGGCTGCCGCCGTGCGGATGCGTCCAGGATCACGGGCAGTGCATCCGCCAACGGCCCCTCGGCATAACCGCCGATGTCATAGGTGGAAAGGCCACCAAGTGTGATCAGGCCGACCCCGGAAGCAATTCGATCGGCAATCAATTTCAATTGAGTCTGCCCGAGGGCCGAAGCATCGACGTCACCAAGGATCAGGATGTCGAACCGTCCCGGCTGAAGCGCCGCTTCGAGCGACACCGGCCACTTCTGGTCTCCTCGGATCGTCGCGACCTGCAGTTCCAGATCTGGGAACCCACTGAGTGATCGACGTAAAAATGCGAGTTCGGGCCGCCCCGGTCCCTCCAGAATTAGGATTCGGCCGCCGCCTTCGCGAACTTCCACAAACGCGGTTTGTGAGTTGTTGCTCGTCACCCATTCGCCGTCTTGTGCGGCCGCAGAGACTTCTAATCGATAGACGCCAGGAGCGGGGGCTTCAATGGGAAGGTTGACCGCCAGTGATTCTTGCGCCGATCGTGGATCCAGTTGTCTTGTGCGTACCTGGTCCCGATTTCCCGCTTCATCAACCCAGGTCACACTGATCGGTAGTTCGATACTTGCCAGTCCGGTTGCTTCGACGGTGAATGATAAATCGAATTGATTGCCCGAAAATAGTTGCAAGCTATCCGGAAGATTCGTGATCGCGACATCACGGGACGCATCGTCAGACGCCGGAGGCCCGATCGGTACGCTCCAAAGTGGTACTCCCAATGCATCCAATACTTGTGCACCGTAGCGTGCATCGGTGGGAGTCATCATGTCACCGGTCGATCGGCGAGTATTCGTATCGGTACCAGGCGATGCGTCCGCCCGCGCGGTTTGTTTTCCATCACCCAATAAGACGACACCGGCAAGTGTCTTGGCGGTCGTTGCGTTAATCGCACCGGCGAGTGCCATGCCCAAGTCGGTGGCGTCTCCGTCTGGCTGAAGTTCGCTAAGTTTTTGATTCAGGCGGTCGATCGCGGTCAAGTCGTTGGCTTGGCCGATGACGTTTGATTGCCGGTCGTAGCTCAGTACTTCGATTTCTAAGAATTCATCAAACGATCTGATGCCACCGAGCAGACGAGTGATCACATCTTGTTGTGTTTCCCAACGACTGGCCCCACTGCCATCGGGAAGTGACATGCTTTTGGATTGATCGACCGCGACGATCAGTGTGGCCGGTGAAGGAATGTTGTCGGTGCGGATCAGCGTCGGCCGGACCGCAGCGAGTAATAGCAGAAGTGCCGCGAAGGAACGCAGGGTCATCAGCAAGCGTCGCTTGCGGCGATCTTCGGTCGGCGGGGTCACGATCGCGATCACCGCAACGATGGCGACCGAAGCCAGTAATACAATCAAAGGCGATGCATAAAGTGGTTCAAACGAAATAGAGGTCATGCCGCATCCCTCTGTTTCGTCTGTCGCGACGAGGTCGACGGTCGTTGCGAATAGAAACGATTCGAAAGAATCAGCTCCAGCAAAAACACTGCCAGCGCGATAAACATCAGAGGTGACCACAAAGGCAGCGTTTGTTTGGCATCTCCCGAGGTCCAATCCATTTCTTCGATTGACGAGATCACCCGCAGGTCTTCTCCGTACTGGGTTTGCACGAGTGATTCAGGGACGCGCTGGAAACTGAATCGTTGTCGCGGCAAGTTGACGGAAAATCCAAGCCCACTCGTTCTGCCACGGATCCAGTGAATGCCGCTGCGATCGGGGGTCCCGATCGTGATCAATCGATCTTCGGGCGGCGAATTTGAATCGTCTGCAAATTCGATCGGTACGGGGGCATTTCGTCCGGCGGGAAACCATTGCAGTCGAACGGGAGGCTGTTTCAATTCGTCCGTGGGGGCGGTGGCGGCTTTTTCAGCGATGAGTGATTCGGCGGGCAACGCGACCGGCGAGCCGACCGCAGCCGACCAATGACCGACGTCGCGACCGGTCGTGTACCGCGTCAATTCTCGTGTGAGCGCAAACGTCGGCCAAAGATTGTCGGCACGGAACAAATCATTCCAAGGCTTCCGCGATACCAAGTCCGGGATCGGAGTGGTCAACAGCAGCGTTCCGGCACTCGCGTTTTCCAACAGCGCCGGATGCTCCGTTCCCGCGTATCGCATCAGCGTCGACCATCCCGTCTCGGGTTGCGCTTGCCAGTATTGATGAATCCGCAGATCTTGAAAGGGAATGTCACCGGGCAGGTTCAACAGTGATGCGAGTGCGGGGTGAGAGTCTGCCGAGATTTGAAGATACGTTCCCGGTTCACGAACCCGCCAGCGTCGTTCCAAAAGCAGCCCCTTCAGTTCGACCGCCGCGTTGCCGAGTCCCGGTCCAGCAGCGATCAACACTTTCTTTCCGGACTGGGAATAGGATTCGAGTTGCTGGCCTTCGAGCAGCGACGCGGACGGATTCAATAGCACGACGCCATCGAAGTCAGCTAGACGCACGCCGGGCAAATCATCTTGCAGTGAAATTTCCGTATCGTATTGCGAAGGGGCACCGTTGGCTTCGGCGGACACCAAATCAACGAATTCTTCCGCTTCGATACGGTCGTCACCAACGATCAACAGTCGACTTGGCGGCAAAATTTCGATCGAAAAATAGGACACGTCGTCAACCGCCAACGCATCGGAGCCCGTCAGACGCATCGCCCCGTGATGTAGGCCACTTTCGAGTGGTGGTAACGTCAGCTGGATTTCGACATCGCGCCCCGGTTGAGCACTGACGCTGACGCGGTCGACGGGCTTGGCTTCGGGACGAATGACGTCACCGTTGCGAACAACCGGCAAACCAGCGTGGGAAGAGAATAAAACGCACTCGACGGTCACTTCCTGTTGAAACGATGGATCGTCGAGTTCCGTGTTCGTTCCCGTCGATGCTTCGTCTTTCGCATCCATGGAAAGCGTTGAGGTAACGGTGATCGGTGAGCGTGGCGCCGGCGCGGGATTGGAAATCGAGACCGATGACAATTGACGGTTGGTCCCCTGGTAGGGTCCCGTATCCCAAATCGTTAAGCGAATGTCTTGCTCGGTAAGAAGTGCTCGTAGTGATTGAAGCGAATCGGATTTGGGAAAGCTCGATTCAGTCATCCCGCTAACGATGACGATCTGACGTGAGTCGATATCGCTGGTCGCCAAGACACGCGCGGCCGCTTCGATTCGCGCCGCCAGAGGCTGGACGACTTCCGCTGGTTCGAATGCCTCGATCTTTGCGATCGCTCCGGCCGCGTCTGCCGAAAACGTTGCCGGTGTCGCGGAACGATCGATCGCGATGACGCGGCTGTTTCGGCCGGCGGCTCGGACGATTTCTTTGGCCGCCTCACCGATTCGGTCGGATCGCAGATCGTTGTTCGATGACCAAGCTGATTCGATTGAGTTATCGACAATGACCGCCAGGGCGACCGGTTGCTGCTGGGCGATCTCCGGTGGATCGCTGCCGCTGATCGTAACGGCGGCCCAGGCAATCGAAGAAAGCAGGAAAACCAATCCGCCGGCAAATAATCCGAGTGCGATCGGCCGGCGGCCTACTTTTGAAGCGGCAACCGAGGCCATCAAAAGTAGCGCGACACCGACGGCGGCGACAATACCGATCGCGATCCACGTCGGGCTCAAGGCGGCCGTGGACACGGGCCGTGCGAGCGCCAATGCCAGCGCAGCGATCGCGGCAATTCGCAACGCAAGCAACCACCAGCGGCGCACTCGCATCTTGCTGCGGTTCGTTTCAAATCGTTGAGACAGCAGTCGCACCGAAGGGAACGTTACCCGCCGTGGTTCCTTGCGCGCGATCAGGTGCAAGGCAATCGGAATGCCGATCGCCGTGATGGCAATCAGTAGGGTGCCGTTAAGAAAATTCACAAGCGGTGTTTAATCTTTGAGTGCTTGCTCGCGAATCCGTCGCATTTTGTCTTGGTGATAACGATGCGTCCGAAACGCGTCTAGCATCGCAAGCACAATGATGACTAACAAGATGAAGGTAACGGCGGTCCATGCGGCGACGAATATCAATCGGTCGTTGACCAGCGTCGCGGCCAAGACCAACATCCCACAGATGCCGATCAGCGAGTTGACTTTCGAACGTGAACGTTTCCTTTGCTTTCGATATTCCAAATCATCATCGGAATCGAAATGATCGTGTGGCCATCCATGATGTTCCGTCCATTGCAGCCAAATTGCGAAAAACAACAGCGTGCCGCCGAGCAACAATCCTCCTCCAAACATGGCGTCTCCCCTAGCGGCTGGTGTTTCGCTTCGAACGGCTTTGCGCAAGAACCCATTGGTGAGCAACCCAAACGACCGCGGCGATCGATTCACCGCTGCAGTTTTCTGGGATATCGTTTTCGGTGTGCCAATACGATGGGCTGCCGATGCCCGGACGCGGATAGTCAAAGTCGATCACATCGATCGTCGGGATCTTTGCGATTTGGTTGAGCGGTAAGTGGTCGTCACGCAAGTCATGTCGCGTCTTGGGGACGAACGCATCGACGCGCAGGCGTTTCGCCACCTGCCAAAATGATTGCGCGACGGGCTTGGCATAACGAATACTGTTCATCTCGTAGTACAACTTCAATTCTTTGTCGCCGATCATGTCAAACAACACGCCGGCACGAAACGGAACTTGCGGTGGCGACTGTCGGTAGGTTTGCGCGTAGAACGTCGATCCAAGAAAGTATCGGTCTCGGTTTTCGACCCAGACGAATTCCTCGCCATCGAAGAGCACCATGTCGATGCCGATGTCATCTGGCAAATCGTCAAGCTGATTGGATAGTTCCATCAACCCGGCAGTCCCCGAGGCACCGTCGTTGGCACCGATGAAGGTTCCCTTGGGATTCTGACGGTCGCGGTCGGGGTAGGGACGCGTGTCGTAGTGGGCACAAAAAAGAAAGCGAATCGGCCGGTCGGGGTGCCACGACGCGATCAAGTTGGTCATCGTCATCGCCGATCCATCGTTCGGATTGCGAGTTTCGAAGTCTTGGCGAGTGACCTCGGCACCACGTTCGCGAAAGAAGCTCTCCAAGTAACGTTGTTGGCGAATCATCGCGTCGCTACCGGAGGGACGTGGCCCGAATTCGCAGAGTTTTTTCAGGTAGCCCATCGCGCGATCGCCGTCATAACGATCGGGAATCGGACGGCTTGACGGCGATTGATCGACGGCCGGGCCACGATGAAGCATCACGCGGACAAACAACACGCCGCCAGCGATGAGCAGGACGACGAGTCCGACTAAAATCAACCGCGTCGTTAACCCAGCCCCGGGCGGAGCGACGCTCGCCGATGGCTTCGTGGAACGATCCGGTCGTGCTTTACTGGAAGAGGCAGTCAAGGTCCTGTGATTCTCCATAACCGCGGTCGGTGACGTGCCCATGAATTTAATGCTAGGGTCCAAAGAAAACGTTTCGGCGGTTGAACTCATTCGCCGGGCTTCATTGTATGCCGATCCGACGTTTCACGCCTAGTTGGTGTGACACTGATGCTGAATCGGACGCAGGCCGTCGGTGTCGACAACCGCTGCATTGTTAAAATGGGAATGACTCGTCGACTTCGCTGCCGGCAAGTTCGACGAGGAATTCTGACAGCCGACCGACAACTCCTTCCATCAATTGCCGGCCTTTCTCAGCAGTTGCGGCATGTGGATTTCCCGAGCCGGTATTGGAAGTCAACAAGTGCCAGGGACGCGAGATCGAAACCCAACCTTGATTGACCGCATCAAATCGAGTCGGATTGACGGCCCCGTCGTCGGCGGTCAGCTTACCGTTCTCGTCCGTCGCGACGAATTCGCGAAAGAACGCCAACCCCAACGCGGTTTCCATCTCCCCGGCATGATCTCCGGCATCTTCGAAAATCTCTTGCTGTAGATCGGCGCTAATGCCACGGAACCAATCGCAAAGGAACAGCTTGCATGGTGTTTGATTCATTAACTCGCGCAGCATCGGTTTAAATTCATTGCCGCCATGACTGTTCAGGATCAGTAGTTTGTTGATCCCGCTGTTTGTCAGCGAACCGAGTAGGTCACGGAATATTGTCATCAGCGTCGACGGATGCAGGTTCATCGACAGCGGAAAGTGCGATTGATTTGTTTCTGTTCCGTAGGGAATCGGCGGTAACATCACGACTCGGGCACCGCGATTCCAGGCCGCTTCACAAGCGCGGGTGGCGATCGCATCTGCCTGAAACGTATCGGTACCGTAAGGTAGGTGCAAGTTGTGTGGCTCGGTCGCACCGGTCGGTAGGACGGCGACTTGATAGCGGCAATCTTTGACGAATCCGTAGTTCGTTTCTGAGAGAATCCAGGGACGCATCGCGTGGTGCCTGCAAAGAACAAGGGGCGGTCAATAAAAAAACCGTGTGCCGAAAAGCTCGACACACGGTCCATTCAACGCAATTTGATCGTTGGATTTACTTGTTGTCGCCGGCGGGGGCGGGAGCCGCAGCGGCGGGCGCTTGCTGTTGAGCCAAGCCGGGGCGAACTCGTTTGTTAATGTCGGTTTCCAAAACGCCGAACACAGCTTCGTGACGGGCGATCGACATTTGCAATGCGGCCAGCAAACGCTTCGCGGTGTAGAAGTTAACGATGATTCGCTGCTTGACTTCGATCGGCTCTTTGGGCACACCGATCGGTTGTGGGTTCAGGCCAAAGTCAACAATCAGTTCTTCGGGTGAACCGGTGACGCGGCAGAAGTTTGCGTAAGCAGCCAAGGCGTTGTCGTCGTTCACTTGAACCTGAACCGGTTGTTGCGTTTGAGCTTGTTCAGCCGGAGGTGCAGCAGCGTCAGGTTTCTTTGCTTCATCAGCCATCGATGAAAAATCTCCACAAAGGGTTAGGGTCGCGACCGTGATCCAACGACTGGGCAGATCGCTAAAACAGGGGAAAGTCAAACTTGCGTTCGGTCTTCCGGTCGATGATCAGGCTCGCTGAAAGGTCGACGCGTCGCATCGTACCGCCAGCAGGTGATCTGGAAAACCGCCGCCGTGTATTTCGTTCAGGTCAGCAGTTAAATAGGTTCAAGATGCGATAACTAGGAAAAACACGAAGCTAAGTAACGGAATGGGATGGGGCTGGTGACTTAAGTTGTGCCACCGGTCTAAAACTCAAAATTGAATGTTTTCGCAATGATGCGCCAAAGCCTTCGACCGAGCGACATGTTCTCGACATGAACTTTCGCACTACCGCGATAGCCCGGCCGAAGTGGTAAATCGGTATGCGGATCGATCTGCAGTGGCACACGTGCCTGGTAGGTCACGCTTCGCGGTTTAACCTGTCCGGTGGCGGGATCGATTTCGGTTTGCAGGTCACTTCCGGTTTGGCTTGACATTGACGTCGACGTGTTCCGCAGCGGTTCTCGAGCCATCTCACCGACCGAACCTGAAAACGTGTCCAAGCGACGTGAGTCAAGTTTCATGTCGACCGCTTGGCCGACACTGACCAATTGAACGTCACCTTGGTCGATCGCCAAGATTGCTTCGAAGTCATCGGCGTTTCCGATCTCGCAAAGCAAATCCTCTGCACTGACTGTTGCACCTCGATTGCGCTTTTCAAGCGGCGATCCGGACCACATCGGTAATTGTCCCGATTCGGCGCCTTGCAGCGGTTTTCGTGGTGGTGGGATTACGATGCCACTGATCGGCGCAACCACGGTCAGTCGATCAAGTTCGACTTGTGTTTTGCGTTTAAGTTCCCGGACGGCCTGCAACATTTTTTCTTGCGTTTCGATCTGTGCGGCCAGGGATCGGTCACTGATTCGTCGCTGGTTGAGCTTTTCCAGAGTGGTTTCGGCGACCGCTTCCTCGATCTGCAGGTCTTGCATCCGCATTTCCAAATCGGGGTTCTTCAAGACCGCGATCGTCTGGCCCGCTTCGATGGGCTGGCCGGGTTCGACGGTGCTGACGATTTGGCCAGAACTGCCAGCGTAGACACGTCCGGCTTCGCTGGGACGAATTTCGAATGCCGCATCGATATGGTGTGGCAATGGGATGTAACACACGGCCGCAATGACCGTCGAAACGACGGCCAGCGTGACCATCACGTTGAATCGTTTCACTTTCGAGAGTCTCCCGGGGGTTCGACAGAATTTCCAAGTTTGGATCACCGGTTGGGCAACCAGCCCGGCAAAACCGACCACCGCAACGGCTCGCCCGATGACCTCCAAACCATACGGCTCGAGGACTTTGATCACGAACCAGCAGATCGAAAACACGACCACCCAGCGATAGATCACGCTGGCGATCGTAAACATCGCAAACCAAAGTCGGCCGCGGGTGGGCAAAAACGGGTCGTCTTGTAGTTCCAATCCCAAACAAGTTTTCTGGAACCAACGCTTCAGGACTTCGGTGCTTTTTTGACGGAGGTTGGGGATCTCCAACATGTCCATCAATATGTAGTAACCGTCGAAACGAAGCAGCGGGTTCCCGTTGACCAGGACCGTGCTGACGACATTCAAGAACATCATGTTCAGGCAAAGGTCATTGACCGTCGTTCCCGATTCGGTAAAGAACCAAACGAACGCAGCCAGCGATGCCAAGATCATTTCGACATAGATCCCGCCGGCACCGATCCAGACCCGTTTCCATTTGTTCGGCAACATCCACGAGTCGGACACGTTGCAGTACAAGCATGGCGTAAAGACCAACAGCATGAATCCGATCTCGTGACATTCGCCTCCGAACTTTTTACAGCTCAGGCCGTGCCCGAATTCGTGTAGTACTTTGACGATCGCCATCGTCGCCGCCAGGATGATCCAGCGGTCGGCGGCAAAAAACTGTTGGAATGTTGGCAGGCGCGAGTACACCGTTTCGTACTGGGTTGCTAACAGCAACGACGCACAACCGAGCAACCCCAAGAAGAAAAACAACGCCGGGACCGTGAAGATCCAGCCCAACCAAGGCAGGATCGTGTTGAGGATCTTTTCGGGGTCGAATCCACGAAAGCGAAGCGCGAACACGTTGGCCAATTTGCCAAGCGTTTCCTTGTTGCGTTTCTTGCGTCCGCGGTGACGCAGTGCTTTTCCCTGGCCGGGTGAGTTGCTGATCACGAGACCGCTGCGGTGCAGCATTCCGATGAACTGCTGCAGGTCACCGAAGGTAATCTTTTGCGGCGCGAAACGCTGTTCGAAACCTTCCTTAATCTGTTGCAGACTGACATGCCCATCGAGCATGTTCAGGATGAAGTACTCCTCGTCATGAAAACGAAAGTACTGCAGCCCCACAGGTTCTTTTAGGACCCAGTACCCCGTGCCCTGATAGCGGTGCCGACTGGAAACTAAGTCCGGTCGTTTGCGCACCGTCAGCGGACGTGAGGAGCTGCTGACAAGAGATTCGGCGAGTGTGGCCATGAAGGGACGTTAGGGAAAGATCAGGTCAGATTTGTCGACCGGCTGGGCGAGCCAAAATGTTCGGGGCGCCGGTACGAATCAGGGTGTGACGGAGACGTACATGACGGCTTCCATCCCCGGTTTGATCAGCCAATCGTTGCCTGATTTTCGATTTTTGATCTTGGCCCAAATACGGTGAGCTTGTTTGAGGTCCAGTTCGGTACTGATGTAATCGAGCGTCGCGTCAAACTCTTCGGTGACGGGCGCGTCATCGGTTCCGCCGACCGTGATATAGATTTTGACGGCTTGACCACGGCGAATTTCACGGCCATAGCTCAACGCGTCGACCGCTCCTTCGACTCGCAGTTCATCCATCTGGACGACTTCGACAATTGGGCTGCCTCGTTGGACCCATTCGCCAAGCTGGGCAAATCGATTTTCGACGAAGGCGTCAAAGTCGGCTCGGATTGTTCGCATTTGGATTTCATGATTGGCCAATTCGGTCTCGGCTTGCTTGACCATGTATTCCGCCATCGCCGATTTTTCGTTCAGTTCGGCGAGTTCGATCCGCAGTTGGGCACGGTCGGCTTCGGCTTGCTTTTTTCGCATCTCCCAAAACGGCGCGGCGCTTTGGTCGAACAATTCTTCGTAGGCCTTAGCCTCGGCCCGGGCGATTTTTTCGGTCGCGATCGCGTCGCGGTAATTGATGTGATCCTGAGCTTTGATCTTCGCGACGACTTCTTCACGTCGCTTTAGTTCCAGCGTCAGTTCGGCTTGTTTGGTGTCAACGAGTCCGATGATGTCGCCCTTCTTGATCAATTGGCCTTCTTCGACATTTAACTCGGTCAACTGCCCGTCGGCTTTCGAGGGCAGCTTGGTTTTGTAGTTGAACTGCACAATACAGCCACCGATGCGAATTCCGTCCGGCGCTGCGGATGAGCGACTTGCCGAACCGGCAGCGTTTGGCGACGGCAGTTGACCTGGGATTTGAAACCCACCGGTTTGGGCCGTCGTCGTCGAAGCCATGAAGACAAGCCCGCACAAGCTTCCGAAGACGATGCCGCGGATCGAGGCGTGTTGATGGTGCATGGAATTGATCGGCGTTGGGGAAATGTGTGTTGAGGAACGTTCGGGGCGTTTCGATCGGCGATGGTGAACCACCACGCCTAGAAGAAGAACTTGCAGAGCCATTCCCAGATTTCATGGAAGAACACAAAGCCACTGGCCCGTCTTCCGCAATGGATTTTTGCTAAGACTGACGAACCCGGCGGAGGTGCCATCTTCTGTAGCGATTCGGCACTCGGAATGGCTTCCATTTCGATCACCGCACCATGCTCGTCATGAGCTTCCGCTCGCGGCGAGATATTTTCGATCGGCAGCGTCGCTTCCAACGGATCCATCGTCGGATCCAGTTGCATAATGTAGGTCACCTTTAGCTCGTCACTGATATTCTCTTGTTTGATGAACTGATCGAGATGGCCTTCGCGTTTTTCAGGAAGTTGGATCTTTAGCTCGTACGGCTGATCCAGGTCGGCGACTTCGAGCAGCACTTGGCCGGTCATGATCGGGCGGCTTCGCAGCGTGTTTTCGACATCGAAGGTGGTGATCACGCCGTTGATCGGCGATCGAACTTCCAGTTCTTCACGACGCTTCATCTGTAGCTCAAGCTTCTTGCCGAGCGATTCGAGCTTCGTTCGTAGTTCGCCTTCTTGACCTTGCAAAGCCAGTAAGTCAGCGCGATCGATCTCACGACGACTGATCCGTTGCTGTCCGATCACCTTGGCAAGTTCGGCACTGGTCGTGCTGATTTGACCTTGCAAATCTTCCAGCTGAATGTCGATGTCTGGGTTGCGAAGCTGCACCAATAACTGGCCTTCCTCGACGACATCGTTTCGCTTGACCAGGACATCGACCACTTCGCCGTCAACGCTGGCAAAGATTTGACGGCGAACGGTCGGTTCAAGCGTCCCTTCGGCGGAAAGGTTGAAGTCCTTTTGGATGAACGTCAGGCCTAACGCGACGATCAATACCAAGCCGACCACGGCCAGCGTTTTCGGCAGCGTTCGGGCTCGCAGGATCCAAGTCGCTCGGCCGAGCGAACGCCACACCGGCATCATGAATAGATTGCTGTGCGATTGCGAGTTCGCGATCGCCCGCGTGCCGTGCTCGTAGACCAAGTCGCATCGTTGACGAAAGATTTCTCGCGGAATGTCGGTTTCGATTTGTTCGACGATGAGTGCGCCGATGACTTCACCGCGGTGGGCGTTGTCACGATCGATCTCGCCGGCGGCACCGGTGTCCTCTTCGGCACCCAGCTTTCGCATCGGTTCACGCAGCGGCAGGACCGCGATGTTACGCCCGTACGATTGGTCGACGTAATCCTCAAGAGCTTCTTCGATCTGCGGCGGTAAATCCTCAGTCGCCCCGTCGTGATAGAGCGGTTCACCGGCCGCGCAAACACGGGTGGCAAGGTTGTTAAGAGCGGCGACGATGTTGGATCGATTTTCGATCGTATCTTGCCCGCTGATCGACTCGACTTTGCATTTACGGCCTTTCTTGATCGCGACGCTCACACGGTCGCATCCGATCAAACGCCGCCCTTCGTTGGCGACGACATAGGCAGTTTCTTTAAGGTCCAGCGACTCGTGGGCGGCACGGGCGAACGAGTCGGCTTGTTGCCACAACGTTTGCCGGTCACCGAGCGATCGCAGTTTTTGACTTCGCAGCCACTCGGCCGCCAGCGAGCACATCTGTTCGAGAAAACGCAGGTAACCTCGCTGGGTTTCCGGTGCGGTATCGGGCCGCTGAAAAACCTCGATCAAACCATCATTGTGCCCGTCATGAGTGAGCGCCCCGAGTACCAGCAGGTATCGCGTCGGGTTGCCCTGGGCGTCGCCGTCGGTCGTCCCACTGTACGGCGGGACGAGCAACGATTGCCCCGCGTTGGCGACGCGGCTGATCAATCGCGAGTGACGGACTGAATCTTCGGTGTCTTCAACCAAGATCGCCGGTTCGGCGTTGATTTGGTACTGAAGCTTGAGCTGCTTGTCGTCGTCGAGCAACCAAATCGCGCCGCCTGCGGCTGCAAGCGCGGTGATGATTCGGCTTAGAAGTTCGGGGTAGAACTCCTCCGCTGTCGCGCCGCTTTTGGCGAGCGCCGCAATCTCATTGACCAGCCCGCGAATCTGCGCCTTGGTCTCTTCAACCGTTTGCTGATTGACCGACATCGATTTGACGTAGAACTCCGAGGAAATGAATCAGTGACGTAGCTCACAAGACTACGTCCAGAATTAGGCGGTCGGGCGACAGTAGTAAATTCGGTCCCAGGAATCCATGTTGACCTAGAAGTCCCCGCTCGATTGTCCGCCTGCCCGCTCGGTGTATACCGGTTTTGGCGATTCAACCTCGACATCGTATACACTTTGTATATGATTGTCCACAGACATGGAACGAGACAGCCCCCCACCGAGCCGATCCACGACCGTCGGAGAAGAACCCGCACCGCCGGTGCAAGCGTCTTCACCGGACCCGGAAGTCATTGCAACACAGCAGGTTGCGGAAAATTCAGCGGTCGCCGACAGCGGCGGTGACGGTCCCCCGGTCCAGGCCGTTGCACCGGAGTTGATTTTGGGGGATTTGAAGCGGCAGATGAATCGGCTTCAGCGAGAAATCCGGCTCACCATTCAGGCACAGTTAGGTCAGATGGCCGGTCGATCGTTAGGATCAATCGAAGCAAATCGGGAACTTGTTCGATCGATTCAAGAAATGCTTGATGCGCATGGTTTACGGGTTCGGTGCACCCAGTGCGGTCAGCCGGCAATTTTGCGCGTGTCCCCCCGGTCGGGTGCGAGCGCCGGCGTGTTCGTGTTTGACCATACCGTTGGCGGCCGGCGAACGTTTCATGGCGGCCGCGTCGTCATGCCGGAGATCCGTTTAGTTGCCAAGCCGCCGCGGAAGTCCCGGTCGGCGTAGTGTCTTTCTGAAACGTGGACGCGTTGAGCAGCGGCCGCATGCGGTGTTGGTTTCGGCAGCACAGGCTCTGTACGAAAACGTTCGACCGATGGCTTCGGCAAACTCTTTTCACAAGACAACCTTTTCCGCACTGATAGACGATTTCGTCGACCGAACGGTATGATGCCCGGCCGCGGGTTGGTGAGAACTAGCCGCAGCGAGCGTTTCGTCAGCATTTGAAATCGGGATTAGGATTCGCTGATTGGCGTTAGCCGCGGTTTCTGTGAAATAGCCGGGGCAAGCAAGACTCGGTGCGAACGCCCGTTGGCTTGTGAGCTGGTCTTAAATATTTAATTCAGGCGGAGCACTAGCGCTGCGGTTTAGATCGGCGACGTGCTTTCAGCCTTCCTCCTTGAACTTACTACCAATGACTGAATCCAACGACGCCTCGATCACGCTTCCCAGCCCATCGACCGCGATGGATATTTTGGTGGGGGCGATCGAGCAAATCAAATTTGCGCGAGACTATACCTTGCAGTTGCTCGACAGCACGTCGCTCGATGACTGGTTCCGGATCCCCGATGGTTTGCCGACCAATATCGCTTGGCAAGTCGGTCACTTGACCGTCAGCCAATACGGCTTGCTGATGTTTCGGATTCGTGGCCGGCAGCCGAGTGACCTCGAATTGATCCCTGGCAAATTTCGCAAGGCGTATGGGCGTGGCACGACACCGAGCGATGACCGGTCGCGGCAGCCGACCCCCGACGAACTACTTGAACGCTTCAATCGCGTCTTCGTTGACGCACTCGGCGAGCTTGATTCGGTCGACTCGGACGTGCTTCTTGAACCTTGCGAGATGCCGTATGCCGGCTATCCGATCAAGTTAGGAGCGATCATGTTTTGTCCCTTGCATGAACACATTCACGCCGGCCAAATCGGTCTCGTCCGCCGCTCGCTCGGTCTCGATCCGGTACGCTAACTGGAAAAGGGGTCAGGACTCAATATGCGGCTGCTCCGGTATTGAGTCCTGACCCCTTTTAGAACGTTTCGGTGCGATAGAACGTGCCCGGTTTGATCCTCAGGTGTGTCGGGTCGATCAATCCGATCGGTACGTCATCAAGCAGTTCATCGAATGGCTCGACGGAGAGGTCGCCCCAAAGGTCCAGGTTTTCGGCGACAACGGATCCCGTAATTCGCAGCGGCTGCCCGTCGGTTGTTTCGGTGACGGTGATCGATCGGCTGCTATAAATCACCCCTCGCAGTGACGTAGGGATTCGATCGAACGTCGTCGTATTGAAATCGAATCCTCGGTAAGGAGTCGACGGCGGATTGAAGTTGGCGCCGATCGCAAACTCGTCCAGCATTGGGGCGATGGCAGTCAGGAAAACCGGCGCGTCGGTGACTAAGATCGCTCCGTGTGTTTCCCAGCAAACTGCGTCGCTGATCGTGACTCGGCTGGCATTGGTGATCGCCAGTGTCCCTGCGATTCGCGCGGACGCAATCGTCACGCTACCACCGCCGGCATCGATCCAGTAGTGACCGTCTTTGTTCAAATCACCAAACGGGTTTTCGTTGGCCGAAAGTACAACGCCGTAAATTGATCGGATACCGTCTCGTAGCGGCAACTGTCCGATCAGGATTTCGGTTCCGAGCTCAATATGACGATCGACCAAGTTGAATGTTGGCGATCGAATCTCGTCGGCTTCCAGATCAGCGAAACGTTCGGCGGTGACAAAGCCATCACAGTGGAGGGTGGTCGTGACGATGCGACCCTGGGAACTGGTCAAGCAGTGACCCCCGATCTCGACCGGATGCTGCGACGAGAGGTTTGCCGCGTGAAGTCGAAGGTCATGCCTCACGGTGATGCCCCGTTTGAGTAATCCGAGCGGACTGCCTGCGTTCGTCAGCCGTGCGCCCACCGCAGACTTCGCGCGACCGACGTTCCCCTGAGCGATTAGGTCAACTTCGTCAAATGCGTTGTCGCTTAGATCTCCGTCTGGATCGCGAACAAGAAACGCGGTGGTTGAATGGGCGTGTCCACAAAAGCTCTCCGCGTTTAGCCAACCGTTGACCTGTCCGGAAACCAACGTTTCACGCCAACGCGAATCGTTGTTGAGTGACTGCAGGGTTCGCTGAAGTTCAGACTCGGCAAGCCTAAGTGCGGCCATTCGCTCCGCTTCCCCGGTGATCATCCGAAGTCGTGTCGTGCTGAGCGAGACCGCGGTGGCGATCGTGCCAGCGACCAGGAGTGTCGTGAACATTACCGCCAGGTACAGATAGCCTCGGCGATTCGATCGTGTCAGCCTTTGTCCCGGCCTGTGCCGAAGATTCCTAAGCATCATACAGACCTGGTTGAAACGCTTGCGCTATGACGTGAAACCCTGGTAATGGTATTCTTGAGGCTGATACCGCAACGCAGAATAATTGTAGCTCCGTTATTTCGATGTCCGGTCGCATGGCTTAGTGGCTCACAGGTCGGTTGCGGTGGGGGACTGCGAGATCGATCGCTCGGTCGTCTGAAAGATGCAGCTGAAGATGTTGGGACCGCAGGTGATCGGTGATCGGATCGAAAGCTTGTCCGTCACGACAACGCAGGCTTCGGACGATGACGAACGCGCCATCGGGATGTTCGACGCGGACGCGGATCAGTCTGAGTGGTGAGGCAAGTTCCGAAGTCACGACCGGGAGTGACGTTTGAAGCACCGCCGGTTCGACGCTGACGATCACTTTCCAATCCTCATAGCCCTTGATTGATTGGCCGTTGCGATAGGTCGGTGACGTTTGCGACCAGCCATCGTAATCATCCAGATCGTCTCGGGTTCGTGAATCGGGTTCATCCGGTTCCAACCCTCGCTCGCCTTCGCCATCAGGGTCTTCAAAGTGAAGTGTTGATAGTTCGTCGAGAACTATTCCCGCGAGTCGCAGAGCTTTGGGGTGGAATAGTTCAGTGTTTCGTTGGCGAACCAAATGGATTGAGGCGTTCATCGAAACGATCAAAACCGTCGAAACCAATATGAGCGATACGATGACCTCAAGCAGCGACAAGCCTCGCCGCTGCGGCATGTCGCTAGTGGTCGTCCTGCGTCTAGTGGTCGTCTTTTGACTAGTAATCACTGGACACCCCCATTGATTTCGATTGCGAGCGTTAACCAATCGGTAGGCTGGTCATGTCGAACATGCGGGGTGAAGTGCATCGGAGGTAGCGGACCGGAACGAAAGGTCGTCGCCAGGGTGCACGCCCCGTAGCTGCCGGGTGATCCAAGCAAAACGTTTAGTGGGGTGAACCCTGGCAATTGGCAAGTCAGGTCGTAAAACGGCGTTCCTGATGCCGCAAATAGATTCAAGTTCAACGTCTCCGCATCGATCGAACTGCTGTTTTCGATCGCTGACGGATGCGTCCCGGCATCGAGTTCACTCGAACTGCCTCGGGCCGAGCTTGACCAACCAAATGGCCATGGCGCATCTGTGTTTTCGATGGCCAGCATGATTGCGGCGACGTCACCGTAGGGCAAGTAACCGACGGTCAGCGTCGAAGGCGTGGTCGACTGTTTAAGTCGATAGTCAGCACAGATTCCTAAGGATGCGCCGGTGGTGTAATGACTGCGGGTCCATTGATTAGAAAACGGCATGACGTCAAAGGTGTTCTTGAAGCAGCACACCAGCAGTAGTAAATCGCCGTCCCGGGCTCCCTCGGGGACATCGATCGTAAGCATGCTAGCCCCAGATCCGTCAGTGCTGGCGGTGCGATAGTCGCGAATTCGTGGACGTAGTCTCGATTTACGTGATTGCTCGCCTGCGTCGTAGTGGTCAAACGTAGCAGCCGTGGATAGAACTCGGTTTGCGATCAATTGAGACCGCCCGTCGACGATGCGTTTTAGGCCATCGGCATCCGACTGATAAACCACCGATTCCGTTTCGCCACGAGCGTCAAGCCGATCGACTTCAAAGCGTGTCGCATCGATGAATTGAAAGCGCGTTGCGAATCGCAAGTCATTCTGCAAACGGGTGGCAAAATCTCGCGTTCGTTGTTCGGCGATGTCGTGGCCGGTTAGTTCCACCGTGTGAGTTGAAACCGCAATGCTGGTCGCAAGGATCAGTAACAGCAGCGTCGCGGCGGCGATCGCGCTGACTAATTCAAGCAGCGTGTAACCGGATCGAAATCCGTTGGCTCGCAATCGATGCGTCTTTTGCATTAGTGAAGTTCACCGTCACTCGAGCCAGCAAGACTGTCGAAGACGTGATCCGGGGTGGGGTGAACAAAAACTTGACTGTCGGCGGAATCAAATCGAATGTCGTAGCCGCTCGCTTCAGTCGTGATACGGATCAATCCCGTTGCCAACCGTTGGCCGTTCGCCCAGGGCATGCCTTCGTAGTCGAACGCGACAGAAAGGTGTGTGTCAAACGACGCTTGAATGTCAAACGTCGATTTCGGATGTTGCTTGACGCAGTAGCGAAGCGGCGTCCCCGGTGTCTGGGGGTGTTCGACGTCGGCGCTAAAGAAGACGTCTTCGTGGTCATCCACCGAAAAGCGAATCGTTCTCCCTTCGTTGACCGCGGCGTCACGAATGTAACGGACCAGCGACGCGACTTCGAAGGCCGTGTTTCGGAGGTCACGCTGCCGAACGGAGCTTGCGAAGTGGGGTGTCCCAATCGCCGCGAGCAGTCCGACGATCAAGATCACCACCGTCAATTCAAAAACCGTGACTCCACGATGACAGCGAGGCATAGGGGCGATTGGGCATGGCAGAAAAGATGAAGGAGGCCAACGGGGATTGCGAGGTGGGCATCGCGGTGATGCCCCGTCGTCGTCCACGATGGCGGTATTCCCTAAATCTACGTCAAGCGTTTTCGCTGTCTGCCGAGCACCCGACCGATTTCTGACGATAACTGCTCGGTTGGTGACAACCGAATGCCGTGCGACCGTATTAATCGCTACGACTGGATCGGAGACATGTTGGAGAGAATTGTTACGCCAAACGGGTGTGCACTAGCTGGCGACGCGGCTGCCGTCCCACCAAGCGTCGTTGCGATCCCAGACCTCGTCCGGAATGTTCTCTTCGCCTTCGCCGTACTCCCGAGCTTCACGCTCGGATCGATAGCTCTCGTTGACTCTGGCGGCGGCTTGTTCGTCAGAGCTAATTTGGCCGTCGGCGGGTTCGCGTTGGAACCAAGCCCAGCCGATTGAGGGGCGCTGCTGCTCGAGCACTTCCTCTTCGTCGTCCCAGTCGTCTTCGACCGGAGTGACGCGGCGTTCGATCACGATTGGCTTCAGGCGAGTTGGTTTCGGTTGCGCTTTCGGTTGTGGTTTCGGCGGAGGTTGGGGCTTCGGTTCGGCCTTGGCAATCGGTTCTGGTTCGGGTTTTGGTTCCGGCTTCGGCGCGGGAGGTTCGATCATGACCGGTTCGGGCTCGGGGATTGGCTCCGGCTCTGGCTCTGGTGCTTCTGCGACCACTTCCTCTTCTTCGACCAGTTCTTCTTCTGGCTCTTCTTCGTAAACTTCCTCGGCTTCGTCTTCCAGTTCAGCGTACTGTTCGACTTCGTCTTCGATGGCTTCTTCGGGCTCCAAGATGGTGGCGCGACCGGGCGCACCCTGGGCAGGCAGTTGCCGCACTTCGACACCGATCGACTGAAAAATGTCGACGATGTGTTCGTGGCAGGTGAACATCATCACTTGATGCCCCAGATCGGCAAACGTCTGCAGCGTTTCGGCCGCGTGGAGGGCTCGGTCGCCATCGAAGTTGACCAGAACGTCGTCCAGAATCAGCGGGAGCATGACACCACGACGGGCGTAGGCTGCGGCGAGTGACAATCGCAACGCGATGAAGACAGCTTCACGCGTCCCGCGACTGAGCACTTCTAGTGGCAGCGACTTGTTGTCCTGCGTGTCGATCTTCAGTTGATTCGTTCCCAACGGCGTCCAGATACGAGTGTACTTTCCGCCGGTCAGCTGAGCCAAGAAAGAAGACGCTTCGCGAAGGGTTTCCGGTTGTCGCTCGCGTTCGAATTTTCCGCAGACCTCTTCGACCAAACAGCTGGCGGTCGCCAGCGTTTGCCAGCGGCGCGCGATACTTTCGATCTTTCGCTGGACGCAGCCGAGTTCGAGTTGCACGATCGTCAGTCGACTGTCGTCGGCGAGATGCTTCATGTCGGCCGCTGATTCGCCGACTTGCGTTTGCAGCGTCGCGATTCGTTGTTGTGTTTCGGTGATGCGGGCTGAGAGCGCATCCCAGCGTGTTTCCAAATCACTCGCACTGGCGCCTTCGATCTCGCGAGCGATGTCGTCGTATTGAAGTGATGTCCCGATCATCGATCGGATCTGCTGGTCGAGCGTTTGATGTTGCTCACGCAGTTCTACTAAACTGGCCTTGCAGTCAACCATCTCATAGAACTGTTCGGCGGTCGCAACGCCACACTTTGCCCACAAGGCGCGACGTTGTTGTTCGCCACGTTGGATCGATCGCGCGTAGGAAGCGTGTTGTCGCTTTAGTTGACCGTCTTGTTCTTTCAACTCGCGACGACGCTTGATCCAGTGTTGTTGTCGCGAAAGTTCTTCTTGCAGGTGATTAAGTTGATCAAGTGGTCCGGTCCGTGTGGGCGTACTACGGATCGACGCACCACGACCGCTGCCTTGATGGACATGTTTGCCCGGGCGTTCGTTCGCAGACTTGGCACTTGTGTGAGCGTTTCTATGTGCGCTTGTATGCTCGTCTTCGAACTCATCTTTCTCGGCCTCGGCACGTTGGTCTTCGTCGCTGATTTCCAGCGATTCCAAGTAAAGCTGTTCGATACGTTTCGCCAAGCCGGATCGTTCCGCTTGACGTTCGTCGCGTTCCTTTTGCAGTTCCTCAAGCCGCCGCAAGCTGCCTTGCAAGGTTTCATAGCCTTCGCTCAGTTTGCGAACACTGCGGGGTGACATCGATTCGGCGAGTCCAAGCTTTCGTAGGGTTGCCGACCATTCGCGGCGAGCTTGTTTGAGTTGCTCTGCCGCCTTGACCGCCTTCGCCCGTGAGGCTTCGTAAGATTGCTGCGCGGCGGCATGGGCGTGATAGGTTGGCACCATGTTTTCCAGTTCCGCGATCAGCGATTCAGCTTGACGGACACGGAATTCGATCGGGTGATTGCTGCCGGGAAGCTCGCTGCTGACTTCGTCTTCTTCGGCTTCGAGTTCACGGATTTGTCGGCGAAGCGTTTCGATCTGACGATCACACTCTTCGCGATCCATCGCGGTTGCCCGCTGGCCGTTTTGTTTGCTCAAAAAGTACACCGCCAGCGACATCAGGCCGAAGAACAGCCATAACATGCCGGCGGTCGGAGTCGGTTCCCCGGTCAAGAACCAAGTCACGCCCAGCAGGTGCGAAAATGCAACGACCAGGCAGCTTCCGCCGACGACAAATGGCAGGCCCATCAATAGAAGTCGGTCGATCGGTAATACTTCGGCGGTCGATAAATCCACCGATTCGTTTTCCAATGACCGGTAGTGCCGCTTCAGTTTCTCGATATGTTCGCTGAGCTGTTTGGCTCGTCGCAGGGTTGCGAGGTGGGTGTTTTCTTCACGGATCGCTTGCTGTAAATCGTTCGAACGGGTCCGGTTGAGGACTTCGCCCATTTCGTCGGCGAGGTGTTCGGAACGTTTCTTGTACTCGGCACCTTCGCTACGCGATTGCTTGAGTACAAACAAATGCTCTTTAACTCGTTTGGCCGGACCGGCAAGCGCACCGAGGGTTTCGCGCGAGAGGTCGGGCATCTGTGACGAGTCGCCCTGAGCGAGCGCCTCGCGGTCGTCTTCGCTGAGTCCCAGACGTTCGGCGTCGGCGAACAGTTGCTGGCGCGCGGTCCCGATCTGGGCGTCGACTTTTTCGATTTGTTGTTCGAGGGCTTCGACCCAAGTCGCCTGTTCGGCGGCGGCTTCGATTCGGCCTTGCAGCTCCAGCATCCGCGGACTGACGGGCAGTTGGGCTGCCTTGTCGCGCAGCGCTCGCCGTTTGCCTTTGACTTCCTCGAGCTTTGTTTTTCGGTCTTCGATCATCGCATCGATCTGGACCAGTTGTCCGGGGGCTTCGTCGGGGAGCAGCGTCTCCGCTTCGATTTCACGGATCTGCCCGGCAAGCTGGCCACGCTCGGTCCATTTGTCGAGAACGCTGACCGCGGTCTCGACATGTTTGGTTTCCCGTTCCATCGTCCCCAAACGTGACTGCAAGTCTTTGATCTCTTGCTGTTGGGTTTGGCGCAGGCTGGCCAGTTCGCTGTAGCGTCGGCTGTTGCCGGTCAGTTTGGTGACTTCGTCGCGGAGCTGTTCGCGTTTGTGCAGCAGCGATTCCAATTTGTCGGCATCGGCACGATTTTTTTCGCCGTTGCCGCCGATCAATTGTTTGCGTCCTTCGCGAAGCGAGCGGATCACATCGACCAACGAGACGCGATCGAGGCCACTGGACAGCTTGTACAACTCGTCCGCCGCGGCGGTGTCGTCGAGGGTATTGAGTTCTTGTAGTTCGCGCATGCCGATCGCGAACACATTGGTGAAGATGGCTTCATCGATTTGGCCGAGCAGCATCGTGAGCCGGTGCTGACCTTGGACGAGTCCGTCCTGGCCGGCAACGGAAAGTTGGCCGGCGGCACCTTCGTCAGTCAGTTTGGCGTGGCGCCGAATGTGGTAGCCGCCTCCGGGGCCGGTGACGCGAATCGCCCCACCGGGTGTTCCGCCATGGATCGGTGGCAGGTACTTTTCGCGGCGATCTGGCGTGAAGCCATAAAGCATCGAACGCAAGAACTGCATGACGGTCGTCTTGCCGGCCTCGTTGGGGCCGTAAAACAACGTCATTCCGTCTTGCAGCGAATCGACACTCAGTCCGGTCCAGACGCCGAACCCGTCGATATGCAGGTCTTTGACTTTCATGATTGTTTTACCCAATCTGGCTTGCCGCCTCGAAGCAATTCGACACCGAGCAGCGTCGCTTGATCGAGGGTTTCTTGTTTGTTTGGTGCGGGGATCTCGGCGAGCATCGTGGTGGTCGATGTTGGCAGGCCGGGATGTTCTTCGGTCATTGGCAAAAGGTTGATCGCTTTGGCGTCACCCTTGCGATGATCCCCGACGATCCTCAAGTAGTCGCCCAGGATCGTGTCTTCGTCGTACCAGCTTTTGGGATACTTTTGTGGCGGACGGATGCGCAGTCGTGTCGACCATGCCGCCGGCGCGCCGTGACCATATTCACGCTGAATCCAATCGAGTAGCGATTCGCTATCGCCGACGCGGCCCATCAAGTCGGTGCTATCGATGCCGATGTCCCAGCCGATGATCAGGTGCCGTCCGCCGGCGTCGTGTTGAAGCCGAACGATACGCTCGCCGATCAGATTTTGGATGGTGCCGACGCTGGCAACATCGGCGGAGTCCAGTTTGACGTTTTCATAACGGAACACGTCGCACTGAATTTCACTGACCCGGACGTTGTGGTCGGCGTCCACATCGATGATTGAATAGCCGTGCGGGCCGGCTTCTTTAAGATCGCGACCCTGAGGTGTCCCCGCGAAGACCGCGACGACTCCGTCGTTGTCTTCGAGTTCTAGACGGTTGTGTCGACCGCCTAGGCACCAAAAATCGAAACGCGATTCAGCCAGTGTTTCGGTGGTCGCATCGCCGTGTCCCACGCCGATCGTGAATTCACCGCTGCTTTCGCTTTGAAAACCCGATTCGGTTTGAAACCCCGGAACATGCAAGGAAGCACGTCCGTCACTACTGCGACCGACGACTTGGCAGATCGGCCGCCCACCTCGGACCACGCTGATCGCCGTCGCGCGATCACGAGGGAATAGGGTGACGTTCGGAGGGAACGCACACGCATCGGGCCAGTTCTGTGGGTCGTCTGCCGTCCCGGCCGCCCAATAGACCGCGGTTTTGGCTTGATTGAGTTTTTCGAACTGGCTGAGCAGACGGTTGATCCCGTAAGGTCCGGCCGCGTTCGGATTAAGCAGGTCACCGGTCAGCAGGACGAAGTCGATATTCTTCGACAGAGCCGCCTCGAAAACCGCATCCATCGCTTGGTGCGGTGCCAGCGCCATCTGTTCTTTCAACGGCGGGGGCAGTTCATCCAAATCCCCGAGCGGCTTTTCCAAATGAAAATCGCTGGCATGGATGAATCGAAAAGATTCGCCCGGCATCGGTTCCCTCCGTTGTTGCTCGCCATGTCGCGGTGTCGGTTCGATCGGTCGGTTGTCGATCGAAGTGACAAACACTTCACTGGCGTCTTGGCATCGATTCAAGCGACTGCCCGCAGGCCCATCTTAGTCCCACATCCTTGGCCATCGCTTCGGTTCTCCGCCGGCCCTTCGGCCGCGCGGTTCTGCGAGTTTAACGAAAGTTGCAAAAAAGTACCAAGCCAGTTTTCCGCCGCTTTGCCAATTGATGGGGGAGAAAGATTAGCAATCACGACGGACTGATCTCATTTCAGTTTGCTAGCAACATAAAATCGTCGTCATCTCGATGACTGATCGGAAGTCTTCGCCGAACGGAAGCAGCGGATGCCAGTGGGCTGATCTTGCGTTGGACGGTGGAACCGGCGTACTGATAGCGTTCGCTAAGGCCGCGCCGATGCGTGGTCGTGATGGCACGATCGTGATGGGATGGTGATGGGAGTTCAGCACTATTTGAGTTGCTTGTGGCCGGGGCTGAGTGAGCTTTGGTGGCGAGGACGTCTGTCGGCATTGCCAGCCGCCATTGCGTTTGGTGTCGGGCTGAACTCATATCTGGTGCTTCGATTTCTCTTTCCGACTTGGCTAGATCCGATTTTGGTGCGGTCGGGATTTTGGGTCGGGTTCGTCGTGTGGGGGTACTGGTCGATCAAAAGTCTCCGGGAGCTGCCGGTGCTGATCGCTCCGCGTGACGTTGCCGAGACCCCCGACACGTTTCCCGAGGCCCAAACGGCTTACCTCAGGCGAGATTGGGAACAAGCGGAGACATTGTTATTAGAGGCGCTGCGAGTTGAGCCGCGTGACCCGCCGGCGTTGCTGCTGTTGTCGAGCGTCTATCGTGAATTAGGTCGACCGCAACATTCACTGGCGTTGCTTGCCGAGATCAGCCGTCTGGAAGTCGGCGATCACTGGCATATCGAATTGGAAGCCGAGCGTGGGCGAGCGGAACGGTTGGCCGAAGAGCAATCCGAACAAAACATTGACGAGCGAGAATTGCCCGAGGAGAACTTTTCCGAAGGCAACGTGTCTCAAGTGGACGACGGTTCCGAGCTGGACGCGAAGGAAACGCGTTCACGACAAACAGACACGTCCACCGGCGATGCTGCCGAAATGACAGCAGCATGATGCCCGAGGGTTTTCCGGCCGAGGCTTTTCGCCAACGGGATGGTCGGGGGAGTAGATTTTTTGTGCCGATTTTTTTCGCCCGTGTTTTACGGGCGAAATTCTTCATCGGCCGAACATCTTTGGGTCGGACTCCTATCCCCGAGAAAATGCAAAACCGATAGAATCCAGAGTAGCTGAGCGTTTGTCGGGCGAACAATCGTGGTCACCGCACTAACGGGTGTTCCCCGGCAGCGAAATTCGCTTCCAATGGCGTACGGTTTGCTCAGAAGGGATTGTCGAGGATTTTCGTCGAAAGATTCGCCAACCTGACAGCTCTTGCTGGAAGCTTGGTTTCACTGAGACTTCGATCGACTGAACTGATCTTCTTTGATCGAACGACTGGATCAATTGCCCCTCCGATGTGCTGTTTCGGCAGTCACGACGTTGGGCACACTTAGGGTAACGAGACAAACATATGTACGAACGATTTACCGATCGCGCCCGCAAGGTCATGCAATTGGCCAACCAGGAGGCGCAGCGATTCAACCACGAGTACATCGGGACCGAGCACATTTTGCTGGGGCTGGTGAAAGAGGGCAGTGGCGTTGCGGCCAACGTTCTAAAGAATCTGGATGTCGATCTTCGCAAGATCCGGCTGGAAGTCGAAAAGTTGGTCCAGAGCGGACCCGAGATGGTGACGGTGGGCAAGTTACCGCAAACGCCTCGGGCCAAGAAAGTGATCGAGTATTCCATGGAGGAAGCTCGGAATCTAAATCACAGTTACGTCGGCACCGAGCACATTCTGCTTGGGCTGCTACGTGAACAAGAAGGCGTTGCGGCTCAAGTTCTAATGAACCTGGGGCTGAAACTTGAAGACGTCCGCGAAGAAGTCCTCAATCTTCTCGGCCATGGATTGGAAGGCGCCGAGGTTGGCGAACGTGGTGGCCGTGCCAGCGAAGAGGGCAGCAGCAGCACGTCAAGCAAGAGCGGTAAAAGTAAAACGCCTGCGTTGGATAGCTTCGGACGTGACTTGACCGAGTTGGCCCGCAAGGGGGAACTGGATCCCGTCATCGGCCGAGCTCGCGAGATCGAACGAGCGATTCAGATTCTATGCCGCCGAACGAAGAACAACCCCGTGCTTCTAGGTGAGGCTGGGGTCGGTAAGACCGCGATCGTCGAAGGGTTCGCCCAGAAAGTGATCGAAGGTGAAGTACCAGAGATCTTGGCCGACAAACGCATCGTCGTGCTCGACTTGGCGATGATGGTCGCCGGAACCAAGTACCGCGGGCAGTTCGAGGAACGAATCAAAGCCGTGATGACCGAAGTGCGTCGCGTCAAGAACACGATTTTGTTCATCGACGAATTGCACACCTTGGTCGGTGCCGGTGGCGCCGAAGGTGCGATCGACGCGGCGAACGTCCTCAAGCCCGCACTCGCTCGTGGCGAGATTCAGTGCATCGGTGCGACGACCTTGGACGAGTACCGCAAGTACATCGAAAAGGACAATGCCCTGGCGCGACGTTTCCAAGAAATCATCGTCGAGCCCACTGCCAAAGACGAAACGATCGAGATCCTGAAAGGGTTGCGCGAACGCTACGAGGAGCACCACCGGGTTCAAATCACCGATGATGCCGTTGTATCCGCGGTCGAGATGAGCGAGCGATACATCACCGCCCGATGCTTGCCCGATAAGGCGATCGACGTGATCGATGAGGCCGGTGCTCGCGTCCGGCTCCGTACGATGACTCGTCCACCAGACTTGAAAGAGATCGACGAAGAAGTCGAAAAGCTGAACAAGGAAAAAGAAGACGCGGTCGCCAACCAAGACTTCGAGAAAGCGGCGAACCTGCGTGATCAGGCCGAAAAACTTCGTAAGAAGAAGGACCAAATCACTCAGGATTGGCGTGAGAAAAGTCAGCAGACCGACGGCGTCGTCGACGAAGAAGTGATCGCCGAAGTGGTCAGTAAAATGACCGGCATTCCGCTGACACGTCTGTCGACCGAAGACAGTTTGCGTCTGATGAAGATGGAAGAAGAGCTGCACAAGCGAGTCGTTAGCCAAGACTTGGCTGTTTCGGCCGTCGCCAAAGCGGTTCGCCGAAGTCGTAGCGGATTGAAAGATCCGCGTCGCCCGACCGGTTCGTTCATCTTCGCCGGGCCGACCGGTGTCGGTAAAACACTGCTTGCCAAGGCACTCGCCGAGTACATGTTCGGCGACAGTGACGCCCTCGTTCATATTGACATGAGCGAGTATATGGAAAAGCACAACGTGAGCCGACTGATCGGTGCACCTCCCGGATTCGTCGGGTACGAGGAAGGTGGGCAGTTGACCGAAAAAATCCGTCGTCGTCCTTACGCGGTGGTCCTCTTCGACGAAATCGAAAAGGCTCACCCCGACGTGTTCAACATGTTGTTGCAAGTGATGGAAGAAGGCCGGTTGACTGACTCATTCGGTCGCAACGTCGACTTCCGGAACACGATCTTGATCATGACGACCAACGCGGGTGCCGAAGCGATCAAGAACGAAGGTGGTTTCGGATTCCAAAAAGCTGACAGTGATGCCAGCTATGAATCGATGAAGAAACGTGTGATGGAACAAATCGAGCGAGTCTTCCGCCCCGAGTTCTTGAACCGGTTGGACGACACGATCATCTTCCGTCACCTCACCCGAAACGACTTGAAGTTGGTGATTGATTTCGAACTTTCGAAGGTTCGCGAACGCTTGCTCGAACGAGGTCTCTCGCTCGAACTTGAAGACGCGGCCAAAGAGTTCCTTATGCGTCAGGGAACGAACCTCGATTACGGTGCTCGTCCGCTGCGTCGCGCGATCGAACAACGCGTCGAAGATCCGCTCAGTGAAGAGTTGCTGCGTGGTACCTTCGAAGGCAAAGATACGATCGTCGTCAAGGGAATCTTGGAAAATGCCGACGGAGATGCCGTCAAGCATGAAGACGTCACGATTACCGACGAAGGCAAGATGATTGATCCTGATGGCAAACGCGTCAAAGCGGTTCGTCTTGAGTTCCAAGGTGAAAGCCGAGGCGTGGCCGAGTCGAGCGAAGAACCGGTTAGCGCCGGTGTCAGCGAAGGCGACAAGCCCGAAGGTGACTCGGACAACTAGTCATCCGAGCTAGCAATTTTAAGAATTGCAATTGCGAAAGGGTCGGCGATGTGCCGGCCCTTTTTGCGTTGGCGATTGGTCATTCACCGTTTAGATACGCGTACAAGCCGACCAGCGTCTTTGCGTCGCGAATTTTGCCGTCGCGGATCAACGCGGGGATGTCTTCTTTGGCGACGATCCGATTGACAATCGATTCGGTCGCTTCGCGTTGGGCCTCGCCGGCGGTCAGGTCACTCGCCCGGAAAAGCAGCATCAGTTCGTCGCTGATCCCCGGAGCCGAGTAAAATTCCAGCATCAGCTCCAGCTTCCCGGCGGAGTAGCCCGTTTCTTCGATCAATTCACGGTCGGCGGTCACGTGTCCTGCTTCGCCGACCTCACGGGTTCCGGCAGGCAGTTCCAGCAGCGTTTCGCCAACGGTCGGACGAGTGTTGTCGATCATCACAACGCTACCGTCGTCGAGAATCGGCAGTAAAACGACGGCCCCGGGGTGACGCACGACTTCACGTTGGTACAACTTGCCGTCATCGCCATGTAACGTCAGGCGTTCGACATTGAAACGCGCACCTTTTAACAGAGTCGTCTCTTCGGGGTCATTCGGCTGGTTCATCGGGCTTCCGGATGGCGTTTTGATTGATTGGGATGATTGATTCACACGACCTTACAGCATGTTCGGATTCCTCAATTGCAACAAGCCCGCCGGGTTTTCATCGCGAGATCTCGTCAACGTCGTCCAGGGCCGCCTGCGCGGCCGGAAAATCAAGGTCGGACACTGTGGAACACTCGATCCACTCGCCGACGGTGTGTTGGTGGTCGCCGTCGGCCCGGCGTCGCGGCTGGTGCCATACGTTCATGAAACAACAAAAGACTATCGCGGTACGTTTCGGCTCGCCGCCGAATCACCGACCGGCGACATCGAGGTAGAGCCAAAATTCTTTGACGACCATCCGGTTCCTACGTTGGAGCAGATCGCAACTGCTTGCCGAAGTCTGACTGGCGTGATCGAACAGACGCCGCCGGCGTACTCGGCGATCAAAGTCGCAGGCAGGCGAGCTTACGAGATGGCTCGAAAGGGGCAGCAGGTTGAGATGCCTAAACGGACGATCGTGATCGAATCGTTGGCGGTCGATCGGTATGAGTACCCGGAGTTAGAACTCGCCATCACTTGCTCGACAGGAACCTATATCCGAACGCTCGGCATTGATTTGGCCAAAGCCGTGGGGACGACCGCCGTGATGACGGGATTGCAACGAACCCGTGTCGGTGACTTTGATCTCCGGCTATCGCATCACATCGATACCCTGCGAGATCAACCCATCGAGACTTTATTGCAGCCCGCGACGGACGGTGTCGCGCATTTACCCAAGTTGGTCGTCGATGACGAACAAGCCCAGCGGTTGGTCAATGGCCTGTCGCTTGAAGATCGCCAGGGACAGTTACCAACCGATCCGGCACCGTCGCATGCGGCCGCGATTCGTCACGACGGAATCCTGCAGGCGATCATTGTTCCAATCGGACAAGATCTAGGGAAACAGGATCCAGTGCGTCAGCGTTGGGTTCCAAAAAAAGTTTTCAAGACATCGTCGCCGGCGCGAGCATGATTCTGATCACACGAACAGACGAAGGCGGGAAAGCGCGACTTTCGATTCTCTTGCGACGGCGATCACTCGCCCATCGCCATTTCGCTGTACATTTCGGTGTTACCGCTAACCGGATCGAGACTGGCTTCGGCAAATGATTCGTCGGTTTCCCAGATGCGGACACGGACGGCGCGGGCACCGGACCCATCGAGGGCGACGGGGCTCATTTCTTCCAGCAAGTACTTGGCCATGTTTTCCGCCGTGGGGTTGTACGGTAACACGAACACACGCGAAGGGGTGACCATTCCGAGCGCTTGTCGGGCATTCTCGTCGTCTTGGTGGATCAGAAATCCATGGTCCCAGTTTTCGTCGATCCAACCTTTGACGCGACGTTTCAGATCAGAAAAATCAATCACCCGACCGACATCGTCCTGTGTTTCACCTTGCACAAAAAAGTCGGCAACATAATTGTGCCCGTGAAAGTTTTCGCACTTGCCGCCATGATGCAGCAATCGGTGACCCGCACAAAATTTGATGCGGCGCATGATGGTCAATGCCATAACAAAAGCTCGTTTCGATCAATCGGCTTAACGAAATAAGGAAGTCTCCGGACGATCTCGCCGGTCCGGTATTATTGACTGGCGACAAGCGTCGGGAAAGGCGAAATCGATGGCAGGAGGGTCCCACCACCGGGCCGGGGGCAAGTTTCCAATTCGACTCTCGCGATAAAAATTCAGATTCGATCGGTCGGCTGAACTCGCTAGCGTCGGGCCTGTTGCGTCTTCGGTGCGTGAAGTGGCAACGTTGGATGTCCAGGATTCTTACTGCCCCAGTGGTAGTTCGACTGTCGTCCAGTCGACCGCGTCTCGCATGATGCTGGCGTTGATGTTCAGCATCTTTGCCTTAAGTCGGGCGACAACTTCGGGACGTTCGTTAGCCAGATCAGTCGTTTGAGCAGGGTCTTCGGCCAGATCGAACAATTGGAAGTTCTTGTACCCGCCGGTGCGGATTTTGGGGATCCAAGCTTCCTGGAACAAGTTGTGGTTGGACATTTCGTAGTCGCGTTCGGCGACCAGTGAGTAGGCACCGTCTCGGATGGCGATGATTGGACGAGAACGCTGCAAGTGCCAAAACAGTGGCTGCGGGCGATCGAGCGTCTCGGTTTGCCCGAGCAGCAGCGGCGTCAGGTCGATACCATCGAGATGAATCGATTGATCACGCTTCAAGCCTAGCAAACCACAAACTGTTGGCAGGATGTCGACGATTCCAGCGGGAACCCGTGACGTGGTTCCCGCTTGAATCTTTCCCGGCCAGCGAAAGATACCTGGCACTCGGATGCCGCCTTCCCAGTTGACGCCTTTGCGACCACGCAAGCCACCGGTTCGGTCATCACGATAGCTGCCGTTGTCAGACGCATAAATAATCAGGGTGTTATCTTCGACACCCATTCTGCGCAAGTGATCGATTAGTCGTCCGATCGCGCGGTCGGTGTTATCGACCGTTCCCGAGTAAACGGCGGCCTTGTCGCCTGGCTTACCGTACGTTTCAGTGATGTCTTTCGGGGCAGCGATCGGGGCGTGCGGTTCGTGGAACCATGCATTCAAAAAGAAGGGGGCCGATTCATCGTCGCTGTGTAGTGTTGTTAACCAGTCGATCGCTTCGTCGACGACCAACTGGCATGAGTAGCCTTCGAGTTTTCCGACCGGTTCACCGTTACGAATAAAGTTGTCTGGGTTGTGATGGCTGGGGCTTGCGTTATTCCAAGTCGCGAACCAGTGGTCAAAGCCGTGTTGGTCAGGCGTCGGCTTGTCGTGTTTTTCGGTCGGAAGCCCGAGGTGCCATTTGCCAACATGTGCGGTGCGATAGCCGGCGTCTTTAAAAATCTCTGCCAGTGTTTGTTCGCGAAGTAACAAGTGTGACTTTTGAGATTCGTCTTGAATCCAGCTATATACTCCGGCACGGATGTGATGTCGCCCGGTCATCAGGACGGCCCGTGAAGGCGAGCAGACCGCGCATCCCGAATAGAACGTTTCGAAGCGTACGCCAGTGGCGGCAAGTTGATCAATGTGAGGCGTCCTGACCGGGCCGTTGTAGCAGCCGATGTCTTGGTATCCCAAGTCATCGGCAAGAAGCATTACGACGTTGGGGCGATCACCGGCGGCGACTTTGGGATGCACCGATGCCGCAAAGACCATCACGAGAATCGTGAACAAACGCGACAGCGGCAACCGAGTCGAGCGTGCTGTCGGGAGCATTGCCGAAGAGAGTACGGTGCTCGCAACTAATTGCCGACCACACGACGTGGCTTGATCAAACGCCATGAAGAGATACCGCCTAGATTTGGAATGGACACTGACAGCGATCGGGCATTTCAAAGCCGATGCCACGAATTTCAGCGTGCCATTCTAATCGATCCTAAGCGGCCTGGCGGTTGGTGCGGCGGCTCAACCGTTTTTCGGGAGTCCGCTGAACAATGCTGCGATCGGAAAGTGGGTAACGGATTTTTACGAGCGCGTTTTTCATTGCAACCGCATCTCGGAAACGCTTGCGCGGTGCCGGGTCAATTGACTTTCGAATCAACGCGACCAAGTCGGCCGAAAGACCGCGCCGCAACCGGTTGTATCCTGGCAACGGCGCTTCAAAGGGATATTCGGGAAGTTCCCCTGACAACAACCGGTATAGCACCAAGCCTAGTGAGAAAACATCGCTGCGATAGCTCGGATGCCCCATCGCTTGTTCGGGGGCCATGTATCCGAGTGTTCCCGACGCGGAGACTTCGTGGCCGACCGTTTCTAAGCGGGCCAGACCAAAATCCGTCAAGCGAATGACTTGGTCGGGGAACAAAATGAAATTTTCCGGTTTGATGTCACGGTGCAGAACGCGATGTTCGTGAGCAAACGCGACTGCTTCGACCATTTGAATCAGGTATTCGATACAAACCGCGCGCGACATGCGACGACACAATCGATCGGCGAGAGATTCGTCGCCAATCGGGAACACCATGATAAAGTTTTCGTCGATGAACTGAGCGTCTTTGAGCTGCAGGATTCCGGGATGTTCGAGGCGAGCCATGATTCGCACCTCACGCTGCAAATCGTCCATCGATTGCGAATTACTGATGTAACGGCAATCGGGGATTTTGATCGCTACCTGCCGACCTTCGATCGTATCGGTAGCGGCGAACACCGTCGCAAAGCCACCTTCGCCGAGGCGTTTGGTCAAGCGGTATTTGCCCAATCGTGAGCCGACGCGAAGATTCGGCGTCGCTGACTTTTGATTGGCAAAAATTCTGAACGTCGTCACGGGCTTTCCGGTCAAAGGCGCAATGAACGAGCCGGCTGTAGACTCGACTCGAGAGCCCCCGGCGGCAGGCGCGCATTTTCAGCGGGGAAGAATGCGTCCACCTCGTAATCCGCTTGATCGACACAAATGGAGTCAGCGGTACAGCTTTTGATCGGCGGAGAACGGACTTTCGGGCAAATTTTGTTGCACCGGCGGTCAATCGGCCGGCAGTTCGTTTGCCGTCCGTAATGGGTCGATCGCCGATTCATTGCTGCAAAGCGAACCATTCTGCCGCAACCCAAACCTCTACTGCTATGCGGTGCTTTCTAAAAGCGTGGAGGAGAATTCGTTACCGCGCTGCAGAATGGTTAAACTGTTCGGTCCCGTCATCTGGGAGTCAACAATGATCGATCACGCGTGTCGGTCGTCGGATTTGGCCCTCAATCGCTCGCCGTCGATCGACGTACTACTTACTTACTGCCCGCCCATCGGGGCCCACCGTGAAAACACTCTGCGCTCATCTTCACCACGTTTTCCGATCGTCAATCATTCCTTCTGTCATCGCCAGTTTTCTTTGGAGCATGACGGTCGCTATTGCCAGGGCTGACGAGATCGCCGATTCAGATTTCCCAGACGTCTACAACAACGAAGCCGATCGCGATGCCGAACCGATGGATCCGGCGATGGCTGCAAAAACGATGCAGCTACCCGAGGGGTTTTCTGCGTCGGTGTTTGCGGCCGAGCCCGACGTCCGCAATCCGATCGCGATGGCTTGGGACGATCGCAAACGTATGTGGGTTGCCGAGAACTACACGTACTCCGATCGAACGCAGCATTTTGATTTGTCGCTGCGAGACCGCGTCATCGTTTTGCATGACAGCGATGGCGACGGCTCGGCGGACGAGCGAAAAGTCTTCACCGACAAGGTCCAAATGCTGACGAGTGTCGAGGTCGGTCGTGGTGGCGTTTGGTTGATGTGTCCACCACAGCTGTTGTTCATTCCCGATGCGGACCAAGACGATCGTCCCGACGGGCCACCCCAAGTCGTCTTGGATGGATTCACGGTCGCAGATGCGAACTACCACAACTTCGCCAACGGGCTGCGCTGGGGGCCGGACGGATGGTTGTACGGACGCTGCGGTCATTCATGTCCTGGAAAGATCGGGCGTCCGGGGACGCCGCCGGATCAGCGGGTGCCGATCGATGGTGGCATCTGGCGCTATCATCCAGAGTGGAAAACCGTCGAAGTCCTGACTCATGGGACCGTCAACCCATGGGGGCATGATTGGGATAAAAACGGCGAACTGTTTTTTATCAACACCGTGATCGGACACCTTTGGCACTGCATGCCCGGAGCCCACTTTATCGAATCGTTCGGCGAAAGTCCGAACCCCTTGGTTTACGAACGATTGGACATGATCGCCGATCACTATCACTACGACCGCAACGGATCATGGCAACAAAGTCGTGATGGGGCGGCCAATGAACTTGGCGGTGGCCACGCCCACATCGGCATGATGATTTATCAAGGCAACAAATGGCCACAGATTTATCATGACAAATTGATGACCTTGAACATGCACGGTTTGCGCTGCAACGTCGAATCGCTACATCGCGAAGGGGCCGGGTATGTCGGTTCCCACTGTCCCGATCTGTTTGTCTGCAAAGACCCGTTTTTCCGCGGCATCGAAATCAGTACCGGACCCGACGGAGATGCCTACGTTTTGGATTGGAGCGATACCGGTGAGTGCCACGATCACACCGGTGTGCACCGGACCAGCGGACGTATTTATAAAGTCTCTTATGGCGCCGATGATTCGGCAGGACCCTTGGCAAATCGATTTACCAAGCCAGCCTGTTTGGCTGGGGATGGACAGTTGCCGCAACTTTGGCGTGACTATATCGATGGAAGTGTCACGCCCGAAAGGTTGCGACAACTGCTTGATCACGATGAAGAACACGTTCGCGTTTGGGCGATTCGCTTGCTAACCGACCGGTGGCCGTTGGATACATTTTTGGGGCCGCCCCGAGGGGCGACATATCCAGCCGATCCTATCAGTGTGCGGCGATTCCACGAATTAGCCGAAGCGGATGAATCAGGCTTAGTCCTGTTGACGTTGGCGTCGACGCTCCAGCGGATGCCGGTCCAAGATCGACTGTCATTGGCGACGCGATTACTTAGCCGAAGCGAGTTCGCAAACGACCGTGATTTGCCCTCGCTGATTTGGTTTGGCCTGATGCCGGTGGCCAAACAATCGCCAAGTCAGCTTGTCCGGGCGGCCACGCACTGTCGTTATCCTTCGGTGTTGAAGTGGATGTCACGGGCGATCGCATCGAGCGTGGAACGTGAACCTGCCGCGCTCGATGGATTGCTGGACGCCGCATCGTTGTTTCCAGCGTCGATGCAAATCCAAGTGCTTGTCGGTCTTGGTGAAGCCTTCGAAGGCTGGCAAAAAGTCGACGCGCCACCGGCTTGGTCGCGATTCGTATTGAGCGAAGCTGCCAAAGCTCGGCCCGAACTGACACGGCGATTGAACCTTCTCTTCGGCGACGGGCAGGCTCTCGATGAGCTTCGACGAATTGCCTTGGCGTCAAACGTTCGATTAAAGACGCGTGTTTCGGCGCTTCGTTCGTTGATCAAAGCCCAGCCGAAGGACTTGCGGAAGATCTGCGAGTCGCTATTAAATCAACGCGAACTGAACGCGACCGCTGCTCAGGGATTGTCGCAATTCAATGATCCCGAAGTCGGTAAGAAATTGGCATCGATGTACCGTCGCTTTCATCCTAATGATCGTCCTGCGGTAATTGAAATTCTGGTCTCGCGTCCGGTGTTTGCAGATGCATTGTTAGACCATCTGGATGCCGAGCGAAATTCGATTCCCAAAACGGATCTGACGGCGTTTCATGCGCGACAAATTTTGGCGTTCGGTGACGCATCACTGGAAAAAAAACTGACCGAACGCTGGGGGACGCTGCGTGAATCACCGGCTGACCGGTTGGAAAAAATTTCGGCGCTGAAGGCTCGGCTGACCGAAGACAAACTAGCCACGGCCGATCTTTCGGCGGGGCGGGCACTGTTTAAGAAAACGTGTGCCCAGTGTCACCGATTGTTCGGCGACGGTGAAAAGATTGGTCCCGATTTGACCGGCGCCCAACGCTCCAGTCTGGATTACTTGTTGCAGAACATTTTGGACCCAAGTGCCGTCGTCGGTAAAGAGCACCGGATGTCGATCGTTTTGCTCGAGGACGGTCGAGTGCTGAACGGCTTGATCGTCAGCGAGAACGACAAAACGTTGGTCATTCAGACTCAATCGACCAAGGAGACAATTTCGATGGACTCGATCGAGCAGGTTCGTGTGACGCCGCTTTCACCGATGCCCGATGGGTTGTTGACCACGCTGACCGATAACGAGGTACGCGATCTACTGGGATACCTGATGAGTCCGGTGCAGGTCGAGCTTCCCTAGCAGAGTGTTCCGGAATCACTCGCTTTTCCGATACGGGGCGGGCCAGGACCCCGGGGAGGATTCCAGATGCGACGTCGCCGAGCCTACGCCTTGACGCTCCCAATCGGGAATAATCCAAACACAAGAAGTGACGTGCTCGATGAACCGTCTGGTCTCGTCGTGGATGGCAAGCTCGCAATTTCGAAACTCGGTTGAGGACGCCTTAGCCGATGATGTCCGTGACAACATGCGGCTCTTCGACACCGGTGAGGCGTTCTTCCAGTCCGCTGCGCTCGAAATACAGCTTGTGATGGTGCAAGCCGAGTAGGTGTAAGATCGTGGCATGAAAGTCGTGCACACTGACCGGGTTCTCGACGACTTTGTGACCAAATTCATCCGTCGCACCATAGGACAGGCCTCCACGCACGCCGCCACCGGCCATCCAACTCGTGAAGGCTTGCATGTTGTGGTCGCGACCGGTGTAGATATCACCGGTCTTTTGCGTCGTCGGTGTACGTCCAAACTCGCCACCCCAGATCACCAGGGTGCTGTCGAGTAGTCCGCGTTGTTTCAAGTCTTGCAGTAATGCGGCAACGGGTTTGTCCGTTCGTTCGCAGGCGGCGCGATGGTTTGGTCCTAGATCGACGTGGCTGTCCCAGGGTTGCTCTTCCAAAAAAATCTGGACGAAACGAACGCCACGCTCGACCAATCGCCGGGCTAGCAGGCATCGCCGCGCGTAGGAGTCGGTGGGTTTTTCACCGACACCGTACATCGATTTAGTTTTTTGGCTTTCACGCGACAAGTCGAGGGCTTCGCTCGCCGAAAGCTGCATCCGAGCGGCAAGTCCGTAGGATTCGATCCGCGAATCGAGATCGGGTTGATAGGGGCGATCCTGTCGATGAATCTCGTCCAGTTGTCGGAGTAATTGTCGCGCCGTGTCGGTCACCGGCGAAGGTTGTTCGTACTGTGGTTTCAGGTGCAGGATCGGCGACCCGGTCGGACGAAACGGAGTGCCCGCGTAGACCTGGGGAAGAAACCCGCTGGTCCAGTTCCGTGTGCCGTTCTTAGGGATTCCGAGGGGATCGCTCAAGACGACATAGGCCGGCAGATTTTGATTTTCCGATCCTAAGCCATACGTCGTCCAGGCACCCAGCGTCGGATAGCCCATGAACAACCGCCCGCTATGAATTTTGTAAAGCGCGTTGTCGTGATTGGGGTGGTCCGTCCACATTGAATGAATCATGCACAAGTCGTCGACCATTTTCGATGTGTGGGGCAGCGGATCGCCCATCCACATTCCACATTCGCCATGTCGTTCAAATTGATAACGTCCGCCCATCATGACGCCGATCCCTGCGGTCCCAAAGTTACCGAGGTCTTCCGGGTTGCCCGGATAGGCTTTGCCGTCCATTCGGTTCAAGGTCGGTTTGGGATCGAACAGGTCCATCTGGCTGGGCCCGCCGTTCATGAATAGCTGAATGACCGAGGTCGCGGTCGCCGGATGATGGGGCAGTTTGGGACGCAGGTTGTGACCGCCCAAGGCTCCCTGATCATGCGGCAATGTTTCACTTCCGAGTGCCGATGTGCCACCGAAGAAATCGTCGCAAAGCAATTGGGTTAGCGCCGCACCAAACAGTCCCTCACCGGCGCGCGAGAACAATCGTCGTCGTGTCAACGGCAGTGGTTTGGATTCGTTCACAGGTCGTTTCATTGGCCGGTTGGTACTCGCCACGGTTGGTGACTGTTATCGAGTGCTGTCATCAGACCGTCAATCGACGTACAGCAGCGCCGCGGAATTGAACAAGGTATGGCAGTAGGCTTGTAGAGCCGGTGTTCGATCACCGCGATAAAGTTCGGTTAGCTTTGCGAGTGTGTCTCTTCCGGCAAACAATTCGTCGTCATTGGGCTGCCTTGTCAACAACACGCCGTAAACGGTTTCGATCACCGATCGGTCATCCGAGATACCCGCATCTGAACAAATCGCTTCGATCCGTTCGGCAAACGCCTGCGACAATTCGTGGATGTGCCCGTTGTTCATCATCAGCAACGCTTGTGGCGAAACGGTCGAGACATTGCGTGACAAACAGTTGGGACCCATCGGTGGGTAATCGAAGGTGTCCATCATCGTAGGAATTTCCGTACGGCGATATTGCAGGTATACGCTGCGTCGCCAGTTTCCTTCCGGTGTCGGATCGATGCTGACCAAGCCATCACGATCGACAGAGACCGCGTCGGGAAGTCCACCGGGATTGGGATCCAAACGATCGCTGACAAACAACAGAGAATCGCGCAGGGCTTCGGCGTCCAGGCGACGAAGGTTCATTCGTGAGAACCATTGGTTGTCAGGATCATGCTCGCGGTGTTGATCGGTCACCCGGCTCGATTGCCGGTAGGTATCCGAATTCATGATCAAACGATGCACGTGCTTGACGCTCCAGCCGTTGTCGACAAACGATTTCGATAGCCAGTCGAGTAGTTCAGGATGTGTGGGGCGATCGCCTTGGCGTCCAAAGTTATCAAGACCGGCGACGATCCCTCGACCGAAGTGATGATGCCAAATTCGATTGACCATCACACGGGCGGTCAGCGGGTGATCGGGACGTGTTAGCCAGCGCGCAAACGCCAGGCGACGACCGGTCTTAGCGGTGCCGCCGGGGAACGGCGGATTGACTTCAAACGTGGTCGTGCCATCGGTCAGGACTGCCGGAACGCCCGGTCCGACCCAGCGTCCTGGTTTGTTATGCTCGCCACGTTGAAGTAGGTACGTTGGCGAGGGACGACCTTGATCCCAGAGGGCTCGGATTTCCAAAGTCGGCGCCAATTGTCGACTCAATCGATCGATTTGTCGTCTCAATCGTTCGATCTCGGTGCGGACTTCGACAACCTCCGTCGGCTGCTCCGAATCGGGCAGCAACTCCGCTAGCTGTAAGCGTTCGACGAGCGTCCGTTGAGGCAGCGTTCGATTGTTGTCGGCGATCCGGAGTGCCTTGACGGTCAGTTCATTGTCCTCGTCAGACTGGTTGGGATAGTGCGCGCGGAGCAGCGAGAGTTGCAACTGCTTCTTCGCCTGCTTTTGCTTTGATTGAAGTTGTTTGATTTTCCGTTGCAGCGGCGGGTTAATCTTGGCGGCTGTTTGGCGTTGATGATCGGTGCCGAAGTTGATCTTTCGAGTCTTAAAGCTCAGCCAATCGTGTTCGTCGAACGCCCCTTGAAAGATCGCCTTGAACCGATAGTAATCGCGTTGGGGGATTGGATCGTATTTGTGTGAGTGGCAACGGGCACATTCCATTGTCAATCCCATTAGTGAGGTGCTGACAATGTTGATGGCATCACTGATGACCTTCAATCGTTCGGGGACAAAATTCATCGTCCGCGATCCGGTCTCGTCGATTCCCATTCGCAGAAAGCCTGTTGCGACCAAACGGTCGACCATTTCTTCGGTCACCGTCTCGGCATTTTGGTAGTCGACCAGTTCATCTCCGGCGAGTTGCTCCAGTAAGAATTGGTCGTACGGCTTATCATCATTAAAGGCATCAATGACGTAGTCGCGATACTTCCATGCGACCGGGCGAATGGGATCCGCCGAAATGCCTCCTTCGGAATCCGCGTAGCCGGCAAGGTCAAGCCAATAGCGTCCCCAACGTTCGCCGTAGTGTGGCGATTCCAGCAATTGATCAACCATCCGCGCGTACCACTGCGGGTCAGTGCTCTCACGCCAGTATCGCCATTGTTGTCGTGTCGGGGGCATTCCGATCAAGTCCAAGTAGACACGCCGAATCAAAGTGTCACGGTCGGCTTGGGGAGACAACGTCAAACCGTGTTGGCGAAGTCGATCGCCGATGAAGTCATCGATCGAGGTTGATGGTGAATCGTTGTCTCGGATCGGCAGCGGCTGAAACGACCAGTGTGAACGGTCTTCGTCAGTCACTAAAGGATCGGGGGCACCATTGGCGACATCGGGTTTTAGTGGAAGTTCCGTGGCGCCTTGGTTGATCCATTTTTTCAGCTGTTCGGTTTCGCTAGACGTTGGCCGTCGCACGAAGAACTTCAGTAACAAGTCACTTGGCGGGCAAGCTTCGCTTTCGATCCGCTGAATCATCAAGCTTTGCTCGGCGTCACCGGGCTGCAAAGCGGGCCCCGTTTGACCGCCGCATTTCATCCCCGCGACCGAGCGGAGGTCAAGGTCACCGTCTTGTCGCTGAGCACCATGGCAGGTTACGCACCGCAGCAAGACGATTGGCAGCACGTCGTGCTGATGAAGCGGCGTTTTCGTCTCGGACGCACCCGCAGAGAGGTCCGCCGATGCGATCCATTGCTTAAGCGATTGCTTTTCGTCTTCGGTTAATCTGGGCAAGCCTTCGGGCGGCATCTCTTCACTTTCGATCAGATACCATAGCGGGCTTTCGTCGAGCGTCTCGCCGACAGCGGGTTCACCGGACTCACCGCCTTGCCGGATGCCAGCGAGCGTCGCCAAATTAAGCTCACCCTTCTGGACTCGATCGCCATGACACCGTCCGCATTTTTTGGCTAGCAGCGGTTGGATGTGCTCCTCGAAACGTTCGAGCGTTTTTTTTGGTGACCGTGCCGGCGGTCGCTCGAGCGAATGCCCCGTTGATTCCATCACGATAAATGCGACCACGAGTGCGGTGGCGGCGCGAAGCAGCGACATAAGGCGGTGGTGGTCGGTGGGATGGTGGAGGGAGGATTGCGATCGAGCGAAGCAAACGTTCGTGTGATCGCGAAGTTGCCGCAGCGTGCACCGGTGTCGTGAAACGGATGCAGTAGGAGGCTTTGATGTATCAACGATGCGGGCAACATTGATGCGGGCAATGTTTCCGGGTGATTGATCGACCGCGAGCGATCAGTTTAATGGGCTGTGAAACCGGGGACAAGTTTTTGCGAGACTTCTTGATATTGGCATCGCACCCGCCTCGGGGATTCGCAGCATCCTGGAAAGTCGGTTCGGACTGGGAAGTTGGTAGCAAAGCCCGCCATGGTGGACCGATGCGAAAGAAAAAACGCGAATCACTGCGGTACGACAGCGATTCGAGATTTTTTCTCTTCAATCCCTAAGAAATCTCGTCGTCGTGCGTCCTTTCGGGCGGCTACGTTAGACCGAGAGGCGGTGCGCGTCGCCACGAGTCTTTACTGCACGAATTCCCGCGTGAAGCGTGGGAAGCTTACGTGCGAGCCATCACGACGAACTTTCTGATATGGTGATCTGTCATGATCAAGCGAGATCATAAACACCCGATTCGGCGGAGCCTTTGCCGTAACTTTTCGGCTTTCGCAGCCGGCTCCGTACTTCTCTTTGCCGGTTTGATCCCGAAAAACGTCATGGCCGAACCAATCGGATTCATGGAACGCTATGCGTTGGCAGCCGACCGCGAGGCAGTCCTTGCAGAGCTGATCCCGGGCAGCGACGACTATTACTTCTATCATTGCCTGCACTACCAAAACCAACAGCAATTGGCGCAGGCCGAAGCGATTTTGAAGTCATGGGTGAATGCACGAAACGGTGGAATGACGCCTTTGATGCACACCATGACCGAGCGTCAGCGGTTACTCAGCTACGATCTGAATCCACAAACGGCGATCGATTATCTGATTCGTCATCTCGGGATTGAACTAAGCCATAGCCCACCGGTGCGTCAGGGGGAGCGACGTTATCCCAGTGCCCTACCCGAACAACTGCTCGATGCGGAATCGATCGTGCGTCGTTCGCTTTCGGAAAACATCAAGCTCTCTCCGCAAGGAAGGCAAATCGCCGCTGACTGGTTTCTGTCGGATACGCCGGGCAACCTGGGGATCGGTTTGCATGACTTCCTCAATCAAGTCGACGGTCCTTACCTCAATGCGCTCGATCGCCTGGTCGTCAAAGAGCTGAATTCGCGAACGCAACGCGATCGCAAGTTTGGGGATCTTCGGGCCCATACTTTTCTGACCCTCGCCGAGTTAGATGAGGTCGGTCGACAGGTCCCCTCGATCGCTGACGACAATGCGTTCGTCAACGCAAAACTCCATCGCCTGCGCCCCGGCGCGGATGTGGATTTGAGTCAGCAACCCGAGCAACGGCGGGAGTATTTGCGGCGAGTCGAACTGTACACGCAATCCCTACCCCCATCGTATAACTCGCTGAAAGCAAGTGCGGCCTATCGCTTGATGGAAGCCAATCTGCAGGCGGGGCACTGGGATAAGGATCTGTTTATTCGCTATCTGCGTTTACCACGTCAAAGTCATATCGTAGCACCCATCCTTGCCCGCGCGGGGAATCGTGCCAACCTTGGACAGAATTATTCTGACGTCGCCTTCCTGCCACCGGTCGGCAACGACCAACCACTGATCGAAACCTATCTCGAACACTTTTTGCGTGATGCAAAGGATTTCGAGGAGTACACCGATTTGCTTCAGCCCGACTTTGTCCGCCGGGTGTTCGCGAGGACAAAGCTGCTTGCCGGAGTTTCGAATCCTCAGCCGTTCTTTGAAATGTTGTCGGCGGCCGAGCGTAAGGAACTACGCGACAAAGTCGAATTGACATTCGCGCCGCAGAATCGCACACGATTTTCTGGTGACGATTCAACCGAGTTACTCGTCGACGTCAAGAACATCGACAAGCTGGTGGTTCGGGTCTACGAAATCAATTCGCTCGCGTACTATCGAACGAACACGCACATCCTTGATACGAGCATCGATCTGGATGGACTCGTTCCGACCTACGAGCGTACTCTCGAATATGATCGTCCCGCGATCGAACGGCATCGCGAAACGATCGCAATCGACGAAACGAAAGGGCGTGGTGTTTGGATCATTGACTTGGTTGGCAAAGGCCGTCGCGCACGAACGATCATACGGCACGGCGATCTGCATACGGTACGGTCACAAACGCCTAACGGGACCCAAATCACGGTGCTTGATGAGGGACGCAATGTGGTTCCGTCGGCCAAGCTGTTCTTTCAGAATCAAGAATTCACGGCGGATGACCACGGGCATATCTTGATACCGTTGGTCAGCGACGCAAAACAAGCGAGAGGGATCATCTTTGACGGTGCGATCGCTCGGGAAGTGAAGCTGAACCCACTGGTCGAAAAGTACAGCCTGAAAGCCGGGTTCTTGATCGATCCGGTGTTGGTTCAATCAGGAAGGATGGCCACGTTGGTAGTGCGGCCTCGGCTATCACTCGGTTCGGTTGCAATAGATCCGTCGATCCTGAAAAGCTTGTCACTACGTGTGGCGGCGATCGACCTCGATGGGATCGAAACGACAAAGCAATTCGAAAACATTGAACTCGATCAGGCAAAAGAGACAACGGTGGAATTCCGTGTTCCGCCTCGTTTAGCGAGTCTGCACTTTGAACTCTCCGGCGAAATCCCTGGACTAAGTGATCATCGGACACGGAAATTGAGCGTCGGTGAGACGATCGAACTCGCCGGAATCCGAAAAACGAATCAGACCGTCGATGCGTTTCTAACTCGAGACGACGAAAACTATGTGATCGAAACCCGCGGCCGCAATGGCGAGATCGTAGGCGGGGCGATGGTAAAAGTCACCTGTTCGATGACGCTCGGTGATTTCAGCCCCGAAGTGACGTTGCAATCCGATGATCGGGGGCGTGTTCGGTTGGGAACGCTGGACAATGTAGGTGTACTTTCATACGGGATCGCCGGACAACCTCGCCATCATTTCACGACCCGGATCGACCATCAGCGCTGGCCATCGGTCATCCATCTGTCGACCGACGAGACGCTTCAGTTGCCTTTGGTCGATGGTAGCGGTCGAGAGAATTACCGATTGTTGGAAATTCGCGATGCCGCATTTCAGACCGACGTCTCAGAGACTCTGCGAGTCGAAGCGGGGTTCTTAGTCGCGGGCAAGTTACCGGCCGGCGACTACGTGATCTACGATCGTTTAAAACATCAACGGACCGAGATCTCCGTCGTTGAAGGCAAGGTGATCGGAGATGTGATTGCCGGGAAAGTTCGTCATCGGCAAAAAAGTCCACGTGTCCCCCTGTCGATCGAATCCGTCGTACAGAATGATGACGGAAGCATTCGTTTGCGGTTGAGCGGCGAAACAAGATTGGCACGCGTTCACTTGGTCGCCTCTCGATACTTTGGTCAGACATCGGCGTTCGATGCGCTGAAACTCGACATGCCTTTGTTGGACGGTCGACGGCTTTCGTTAATGCGATCCGGGTACATCAGTGATTTACGACTAGGCGACGAATATGAGTACGTGTTGCGACGGCAGTTTGCGGCAAAGTACCCCGGAGTCATGTTGCCTCAACCGAGCGTCTTGCTGAACCCGTGGGAAACGGAAACAACGAGTAATCAGTCCCAGGTCGCCGGTGCCGGCGACGAAATGTCCCCAATGGCGGCGTCTGAACCCGCATCAGCACCGCGAATGCGAGCAGGCGGTCAACGCGGTGGCGCGGTAGCCGCAGTCGGATCGGACTACGACTTTTTGAGCGATGCCGGCGTGCTGGTCGCAAATCTGATTCCGGGCGAAGATGGCTCGCTAACGATACCGGCGGACGTCGTGCAGGGCATGCCGATCGTACAGCTAATCGTTTCCGATCCGATGACATTGGTTGGTCGAACACTCACCAACACGCTCGATGATTTTGAAACAGATGACTTGCGGTTGGCGAACTCGCTGCCCGTTGATCGTGCCCTTTCGTTCGAACGTGTTGTTTCGATTGTCGGACCAGATCAACCGCTCGATCTCGCATCGCTCGGCTCGGCCCAAGTGCAAGTCTACGGCGATGTCGACTCCTTGTTCCGCCTTTACGAGACGCTAATCAATGACGATCGACTGTCGGAGTTCGCGGTGCTGCGTCGGTGGCACACGTTGTCCGACGAGGAAAAGTTCGCCGAGTATTCGAAATTGGCCAGCCATGAACTGCATCTGTTCTTATCGGTCCATGATCACGATTTCTTCGAGGCTGTGATTCGGCCATACCTGAGCAACAAGAAAGAGAAGCAATTTATCGACCACTGGTTGCTCGGTAATGATGTTTCTGCCTATACCGAGCTTTGGCGTTATCGTCGGTTGTCGGCTGCTGAGCGAGCGCTGTTGGCCATTCGGTTGCCGGAATTGCGTTCCGGTATTGTTCGCGATCTCTCCGACATGGTTGATGCGGCATCGAATGATTATCGTCGTCGGCGGATTCTTATCGAAACCGCGTTACGATCGAGCGGACTTTCAAGATTCGACGCCGTTGCCGAAGCGAAGGTTTCTTCCCAACTGTATTCCATGGGCGACGTCGCCGAATCGGAAGCACTAATGGGAATGGCAGGCGGAATGGGGGGCGGTGGCTTCTTTGGAGATTCTTCAAGATCAGAACGACGCTCACGTTCCGCAGTTGAACTCCATGCCCGCCAATCCGATGGCCTTGCCCTCGGTCGATCAAATTTGTCGATGTTGAAGGCGCGGAAAGATGTCGCCGCTCGCATGCTGTATCAAGAACTCGACAGCACCAAGCAATGGGCCGAAAGCCATTTCGATCGCGTTCGATCGGTCGGTAGTGAACCGGGTCAGCTGATCCCCGTGGACGCATTCTGGAGTGACTTGGCGGGGCAAAAGTTTGGCCCCGGTAATCGTTTGCCTGTTTCAACCAATCTACTGGAACCGACGGGCAATCGACACGCGGCGTTGATCGCACTGGCGATGAGCGGACTCCCGCTTCAGTCCGGCGATATATCATTGCCGACCAAACCAGAAACCGTTTATCGGCCCGAACATGCCGTAGCCTTGGTCGCCAAGCGATTGCGTGAACTCAAGGCGGCGGACGATTCGGCCAGCGTCTTGATCGGCCAGCTGTTCCAGCTCGCGACTCCGGATTCAAGCCGCGACACGACCGAAGCGGTCAATGAACGCTTTCTGACCGGACGTGCCTACAAGGGCCAAGTGGTGGTGTCCAATCCAACCGCCGATGAGCAAACCGTTGAAGTGTTCTGGCAGATTCCGGCGGGAAGCCTTCCGCTTGCTAATAGCCAAACGACCGACAGCCAGACCCTCGTGATCAAACCGTTTGGCGTTTCATCAGTCGAGTACCAGTTTTACTTCCCAGTCGCAGGCACGTTTGCCCACTATCCGGCGAATGTTTCGAGGGGGGATCAACGACTCGCGTCCGCCGAAACACTGACATTCCGAGTCGCTGATCAGTGGGATAACGACGAAGTCACTTGGCAAAGCATAGCCGTCGACGGAACGGCAGAGCAGATTGGGGAATTCCTCGATCAAGCTAACGTGCACGAACTCGATTGGACGTTAATCTTTCATCGGTTGCGTGATCGCGAGGTTTTCGATGTCGTTACTGAAACGATCGCCAAGACTCGTTTGCCGCTGGCCGAGGTCTGGGCGTATGGGTTTCATCATCGCAATGAGCCCGCGATGCAGCGTTTCCTGTCATTGCGAACTGACTTGGTCGATCGTGTCGGTCCTGAATTGAGATCGACATTGCTGGTGGTCGACGCGATCGATCGACAGTCCTACGAACACCTGGAGTACGCTCCATTGGTACGAGCACGGATTCATCGCCTGGGGGATCAGGACGAGATTCTAAATTCGACATTTCTAAGCCAGTACCAGCGGTTCGTCCGTCGGATCGGATTTCAGCCCGCGATCGAATCCGAACAAGTGCTGCCGCTGACGTACTACTTGTTGTTGCAAAATCGTATCGAAGAAGCGATCGCGTACTTTCAGGGCCTGGACAGAGATACGATCGCTACGCAACTACAGTACGACTACTTGGCCGGCTACCTTGCGATGCACCAAGGCAACTATCAATACGCACTAGAAATCGCGACGCGGCATGCAGAACATCCGGTGCCGCGTTGGCGCGACCGTTTCGGCCAGATGTCGCTTCAAGTTCTGCAGCAGTCTGACTTGATGGACAATCAGCAATTGGTCAAATCGGAGACCGGAAATGGTGTGGATGAGGAAGCGGTTTCACCGGAAGCCGCCGACCTAGCAATCGCAGATCGCGAGCGCCGAAACAGCCAAGCTTCGGCGTCGGTTCCAGAAGTCATCGTGAGTGTCGATGGCGATCAAGTCCGTTTGAATCACCGCAACGCGGATCAGGTGGAGCTGAATTACTACGGCGTGGATTTGGAATTGTTGTTCAGCAAGGCGCCGTTCGCACGCAGCGACTTGCAAAAGATCGCGATGGTCAAGCCGACATCCTCCCAGACGGTCACACTGCGTTCGCAAACGGGAACAACCGAACTGGAGATTCCACGACAATTGCGTAGTAAAACGTTGCTCGTCGAAAGTCACGTCGGGGCGTCGCGAAGTACCGCGTTGTACTACGGCGGCCAACTGACGACCTACGTTAGCGAAGCATTTGGGCAACTGCAGACAACCGATGCGACGACTCATCGGCCGGTTGCCGGCGCGTACGTCAAAGTCTACGCCCGGTATCCCGGCGGCGACATTCGGTTTTTCAAAGACGGATACACCGATGGACGTGGGAGATTCGATTTCACCAGTATCAGTGCGAGCGATGCGAAGGGAGCCGAACGATATGCGATCATGGTGCTAAGCGAGACCAAAGGGGCAACATTGCATGAAGTCGCTGCCCCATAGCGTTCTCGCTTGCGAGCCAGCGTCGCTTCGTCGGCAGCCAGCGTCGCTTCGTCGGCAGTTCGTGCCTTGCCGCTCGCGTTGGCGATCGGCAAGTGATTTCGCTGACGCAAGACACTGAAATACAAGACGCCGAGGAACAAGACGCCGAGGAACAAGGCACTTAAATGCAAGAGGGTGCAGCCGGCATTGCCGACTGCACCCTCTGTTAATTCATCGTTATGGTTGGTGCCGAAGCCTACCAGTTGCGGCCTCCGCCGCCGCCGCCGCGGTGGCCACCACCGCCGCCGCCACCTCGGTAACCACCACCACCTCCGCCGCCGCCACCGCGCGGAGCACGTTCTTGAGCTTCGTTCACTCGCAACGGACGACCTTCGTAGTCGTGGCCATCAAGAGCGTCAATCGCTTCCTTTGCCGCTTCATCTGCCATCGTGACAAAGCCAAAGCCGCGACTTCGGCCCGTTTCTCGATCAGTCAGGACGATCGCATCATCGACCTGACCATACTGCCTAAAAAGTTCCTCTAGCTTCTCGGTCGTTACACCCCAGGCTAGATTCCCCACATACATTTTCATCGCTTCAATCGCTCCCTAGTCCAGAAGGCCTATGCACTCGGAGCATTCGGCGACGCACACACAGCGGTCCATTTCGTTCTGAGAGTTCGGTCTTCAATCACACGGGATGACGCCATTCGCCATCCACTCTGCCGCCGAGTGTAACACTAATTGAGGGTGGGTTGGCGATCATTCTGCTGGGTATGTGCACTTCCTTACAAAAAGTTAACGCAACGAAGTACCCCATTTTGCCGCAATCGTCTCCGCCACCACCCACCTAAATGCCAGCAAATGAACATGCCGAAACTCGTGGTTCGTCTCGATAAAACAGGGCCGGCTCTTCATCCGACGGGCGTTTGCCCGGTGATTGCGCGGAAACTGTGGCGAACGCGATTCGGTGAATCCCAAGATAGAACGGGAACGAAGCACTAGGATAGGAGCCGGTAGGGGCACGTCTTTTCGTGTCTCGTCGTGTGATTCGAAAGGTCATCCCGTAGGATCGGAGCACGACAATCGCTAGGCTTTGGCTGTGTTTTGTCGCAACGCGTGGTTGGCGGGGGAAGCGTTTGCTGGCTGGGCTTGCTGTTTCGGAAAGCCTTCGCCGTCTTGGGCTGTCGATTGACCGGATTTCCTCGCTACCACGGGTCGCAACGTCATTCTCCGCAAAGGATTCGCCCCTTTATGTCGCCTCAGTCAAATCGCCGGGTAGCTTCGTTGGGCTGTGTTTCGGCCATGTTTTTCGTAATCGCCTGGGGGGGATGCAATTCTCGGCCGACGTCCCGGTCCGAAAAAATCAACGTGGTTGCTACCGTCGGGATGGTTGCGGACCTCGTCCGACAAGTCGGCGGTGACGACGTCGAAGTGACGCAGATCTGTGGGGCAGGGGTTGATCCACACCTCTACAAACCCACCACCGACGACGTCCGCAAGATCCAAAGTGCCGAAATCGTTTTTTACTGTGGCCTGAAACTCGAAGGCAAAATGATCGACACGCTCGAAAAGGTCGGGCAAACCAAACCGGTCATCGCGATCACCGACGCCGTCGACGCGTCGCGATTGCTCCGTGCTGGCGGCGAAGAAACGTTGGGCCAGTCCGCACATCCGGATCCGCACCTTTGGAATGATGTTTCGCTATGGAGCCAGTGCGTGCCGCTGGTGGCCGAAGAACTCGGGAAGCTTAAACCGGAGTTGGCCGACAAGTTCGCTGAGGCAGCGGTCGCTTACCAAGCTGAACTCGAAAAACTGCACGCATACGGCCAGCAGGTGATGGCGACGGTCCCCGAAAAAAGTCGCCTATTGATCACGTCACACGACGCTTTCAGTTACTTCGGACAAGCGTATGGACTTGAGGTTCAAGGGATTCAGGGGATCTCGACCGAATCGGAGGCCGGGTTGCGGCGGATCAACGAATTAGTCGACTTGCTGATCGAACGCGACGTTCGGTCGGTGTTCGTCGAGAGTAGCGTTCGTCCAAAAAACGTCGAAGCCTTGATGGAGGGCGCAGCCCAACGCGGTCACGAAGTCAGCACCGGAGGGGTTCTCTTCAGCGATGCGATGGGGCTCGCCGGGACTTACGAAGGAACGTACGTTGGAATGTTGGACCATAACCTCAGTACAACGGCAGCCGCACTTGGTGGACAGGTGCCCGCTGGCGGTTTTGGCGGTAAACTGGGTGGAAAAAGTAGTCCCAAGTGATGCCTCAGCCGAACGAGCCTTCCGATCCAGCCACACCGCTGTCAATCTATGATTTGACGGTAGCGTATCACCGCAAGCCAGTGATTTGGGATGTGTCGTTTGATCTTCCCTCCGGCAGTTTGGTTGGGATCGTCGGTCCCAACGGTGCCGGAAAGAGCACGCTGCTAAAGGCTTCAATGGACTTGATCCCTCGGGCGTCGGGACGCGTTCGTTTCTTTGGTCAGACCTACCGGCACTCGCGAAATCGTGTCGGCTATGTGCCCCAGCGCGAAAGTGTCGATTGGCAATTTCCCGTCAGCGCGCTCGATGTCGTGACGATGGGCTTGTACGACAAGATCGGTTGGTGCCGGCCGGTTCGAAAACGTCACCGTGCCCAAGCACGTGAAGCGTTGCGTCGAGTTGGCATCGGTGATCTAGCCGACCGGCAAATCAGCCAGCTATCCGGTGGCCAACAACAGCGCACATTTCTTGCTCGGGCGCTCGTCCAGGATGCCGATTTGTATTTGATGGACGAACCCTTCGCCGCCGTTGACGCGTCGACGGAACTGGCGATCGTTGACATCTTGCGTGAATTGAAAGGACGCGGAAAAACGGCCGTGGTCATCCACCACGACTTGCAAACCGTGCCGGAGTATTTCGACTACGTCGTGCTACTAAACATGCGAGTCGTCGCACACGGACCGGTCGTCGAAACGTTTACCCCGGAAAATCTACAAAAGACGTATGGCGGACGACTGACGTTGTTGGACGAGGTCACCGAAGCGATGCGCCGGCGTGAAACGAGCTTATGATTGCGTTGTCGGACTTGATGACCGTTGCCGTGATGTGGACGCCTGTTTTCGTCGACATCGCTGGGGTGGTTGGCGGGTGGGTGGGCCTAGCCGAATTCAGCCCACAGCAAGCCGCTTCGGTCAACCCATTTTGGTCGGATTTGGTTCGTGTCGTCACCATGCGTGACTACAACACGCGCGTGGTCATTTTCGGCGTTGCCACACTCGGCGGCGCGGCAGGTTTGGTCGGCAGTTTCACCTTGCTTCGTAAACGAGCCTTGATGGGAGATGCCTTGGCCCACGCCAGTACCCCCGGCATCGCGCTCGCCTTCATGATCGCGACGGTGATGGGAGGCGACGGGAAATCGATTCCGGTTCTTTTGGCCGGGGCGACGGTGACAGGGTTGGTCGGCGTCGCTGGGATTCTCCTGATCCGCAATCAAACGCGATTGAAAGAAGACGCGGCGTTGGGCATCGTGTTGAGTGTCTTCTTTGGTTTGGGCATGGCCTTGTTCGGCGTGATTCAACAGATGCAGACCGGTCATGCCGCAGGCTTGGAAGGCTTTATTTTTGGAATGACGGCCTCGATGCAGGCAGCCGACGCACGCCTGATCGCGATCGTATCGGTGGTGGTTATTTCGGGATGCCTGTTACTATTCAAAGAGCTTCAACTGCTTTGTTTTGACGAAGGATTCGCCGGCGCCCAGGGGTACCCGGTGGTCTTTTTAGACATCCTACTGATGGCCATGATTGTGCTGGTCACTATCGTCGGGCTTCAGGCGGTTGGGTTAATTCTGATTATTGCGTTATTGGTGATCCCGGCAGCGGCGGCGCGGTTCTGGACCGAAGCGATGTCACGAATGATGATTTGCTCGGCTGTGCTGGGAGTAACAGGCAGTGTGATCGGTGGATTGGCCAGCGCAGTCTTTCCCGGTCTGCCATCGGGGGCGATGATCGTTCTGGTTTGTTCGGCGTTTTTCTTCGTCAGCATGATGCTTGGGACGCGGCGTGGCGTGTTGATTCGGCTGTTACGTCGCCAGCAGTTAAACCGGCGAATCGATCGCCAACACTTGCTGCGTGCGATGTTCGAACAGATCGAACAAGGTCAACCAAAGGCACCCGCGGGCCAGACACCTCCCAAAGCAATCGCCCACCGAAAGATTACCGTCTCGGTCGCCAAATTGATGTCGATGCGAAGTTGGTCGCTGCGGCGGTTGGAACGAGCGATCGACCGAGCGGTCGATGATGATTTGATTCGTCGTTCAAACGGATCTTGTAAGTTGACCGGTGCCGGTCTGACCGAAGCGGCGCGTTTGACCCGGCAACACCGATTGTGGGAAATGTATCTGATCACGTTCGCCGAAGTCGCGACGGCCAACGTGGATCGGGATGCAGATGCGATCGAGCATGTGCTCGCTCCGGAAGTGATCGACCAGCTCGAAGATTTACTCGATGATCAAGGCACCACGATTTCGGTTCCCGTCAGCCCTCACGAATTAGAACAGCGGTCGACAGCGGAAACGCCGGCCGACGAGCATACGGCCGAGGAATGGTCCGTCAACGTGTCGGGCGATCGAGGTGCCGAGTCGCCTACGAGGGAGCAATCTTGATAAACGGCAATGCACTTTCGTTGCTCGCGATCCAATGGTCGTGGTCGCTTGATGGTTGGATCGTTCTGGTCGGCGCGCTGGCGGCGGTATCGTCGGCGCTGTTGGGCAACTTTCTGGTGCTCCGCCGGATGAGCATGTTGGGCGATGCGATCACGCATGCCGTGTTGCCTGGGATCGCGGCGGCTTTCTTCATCACTCAGTCGCGTGATTCGTTGACGATGTTCCTCGGCGCGGTCGTTGTCGGCATACTCACCGCGTTTTTCACCGAGTGGATCCGGACGACCGGGAATGTCGATGAAGGGGCTTCGATGGGAGTCGTCTTCACATCGCTCTTTGCACTTGGATTGGTGTTGTTGGTACAGACGGCGGACAACGTTGATCTGGATCCGTACTGCGTGTTGTATGGGGCGATTGAGTTGACGCCACTCGATACGGTCAACGTCTTCGGCCATCTTGTTCCTCGTGCGGCAATGATCTTGGGGGCGGTGACGATCATCAATATTGTTTTCGTGATCGCGTTCTTCAAAGAGCTCCGTTTGACTTCATTCGATCCCGCGCTCGCGACCACGATGGGCTATTCAGCGAAATGGATGCACTATGTGTTGATGGTTTTGGTTTCGGTGACCGCCGTCGCTTCGTTCGAGAGTGTCGGGAGCATCCTGGTCGTTGCGATGTTTGTCGTACCGCCGGCCGCGGCATACATGCTGACCGACCGTATGGGCATCATGATTCTGATCAGCGCGATTGTTGCCGCCTGTTCGTCGATGTTGGGACACGTGATGGCGATCAGTGTTCCGACTTGGTTCGGGTTCGGTAGCACTACGACCGCCGGAATGATCGCCGTCGCGACGGGGATATTTTTTGTGTTTGCAGCGACCTTCAGTCCGACACACGGCGTCTTGGTCAAAGCCGTCCGACGCCAGGTATTGTCGCTCACCATCTTGTGCGACGACATCGTCGCTTACCTTTTCCGGGCCGAAGAGATCGACCATCGAACGCCCACACCTGGCGAAGTACAGGAAAACTTGTTGACCACGGGAACCGCTTTGCGACTTGCGATTCGAATGTTGCGTCGGTCAGGAGAACTACAATCCGGGACGACTTCGCTTGAATTGACAAAGACGGGCCGGCGCCGCGGACAACGCTTGGTGCGTTCTCACCGATTGTGGGAGCAATACTTGGTCGATCGAGCTGGTCGCGGAACGGATCGAATTCATGACCAAGCCGAACGGTTCGAGCATTTCACAGACCGTGAACTTCGCGAGCGATTGTCCAAGCAGACCGATGCCCCCAAAGAAGACCCGCACGGCCGTCCTATTCCGGACGAGCATGAATAAAACCGTCAATGCGAGGCGATCTTCGTGTCATGCTGGCTCGACCTCAATCCACGGTTCCGGTTGTAGCGTTTAGTCCAATCGTTGGTGGTCAATTTGCATCGACTTTGACCGGCAAACTTCAATTCGTAGCCTAGGTTTCTCTAGATCATTGGTGTTTCGCAACCCGTTGCGTCAACCATTCGCCGATTTATTGACACTCGAGTTGAAGCAAGTCAAATGGCTACCGTTCACGTCAAACGTAAACGCACCCTCGTCGATTCCGAAGTGCAAGGCAGCCTGATTCGTCGGGTCGCAATGCACTGGGTGGTGTTTTTTCTTTGTAATGCCTTTGCGCTCATGTGCTGGATTCGACTGTTCGAACAGCCTGACGCCGACTGGGGGCAGACGTTCGGTGACACCGTTCGGCGGTTCCTGCCATTTTTCATCATTACCGTCGCACTGATCCCCGCATTCGTCTGGGACACGCTCAAACTGAGCCATCGATTTGCCGGGCCCATCACCCGACTTCGCAACACGCTCAAAGACATGAAAGCAGGCCGTTCGGTGCCACCGCTGCGATTCCGTGAAAATGATTTTTGGCAGGAGATCGCGAGCAACTTTAACGACGTCATGGACCTTCGACGTGGACGAGGCGAACTCGATGCGGGATCGGATTCGAAGCCAACCGGGGAGAACAACGATGCCTAAGATGACATCGTTCCGCCGCCCACCGAAATGTCATGGGCGGTATCGCCGCAGACGTACTCGCCGTGGTGTGGCGGCGGTCGAATTCGCCGTCTGCTTGCCGATCCTGGTTTTGTTGGTCTTCGGTTCGATCGAGGCGTCCAGTTTTATCTTCTTGAAACAATCGCTCAGCGTCGCGTGCTATGAAGGCATCCGAGAGGCGGCGAAGGATGACGGGACCGAGGCCGATGCGAGAGCACGTGCACAGGCAATTCTTGACTCGCGCGGCGTCAATGACTACGCGATCGATTTTCCCAGTGGCGTCGAAGCACTCGGCCGAGGCGATCAAGTCGTTTGCCAAGTCACCGCACCGACCAATACCAACAGCCCGCTCGCCGGCCAGTGGATCACGAACCGAAACTTGACCGCCAGCGTCGTCATGCTCCGAGAATAAACACGATGCACAACACATTCACTACAAGTCCAAAGCATCGCCAGCATTTGCGTCCTCGGCAAAACACGAAGCAGAACCCCCGGCAGCGCCGCGGTGCGATGCTTGTCTTGATCCTGTTCATGATGGTCGGGTTTATCGCCGCCGTCGCATTCTCGGTCGACATTGCCCACATGCATCTGTCCAGAACCGAATTGCGTTCGGCCACCGATGCCGCAGCGCAAGCGGCATCACAGGAACTATCCGATACGTTTGACCGAGCCGCCGCGATTCGCAAAGGACAAGAAATCGCCGCTTTGAATCTCGTCAATGGCGACCCGCTGTTACTCGACGGCGCCGACTTCCAATTCGGGCGTAGTGACGAAAATGCCGACGGACGTTTCGTCTTTTCCGAAGGGACGACGCCTTTGAATACGGTTCGTGTGACAGGCCGTCGAACCAGCGGTTCGCCATCCGGACCGATTCCATTGTTCTTCGGCAACGTCATGGGATTCAGTTCGTTCGAGCCTCAGTCGGTCGCGGCGGCGACCTACATCGAACGCGATGTGGTCCTGGTCGTCGATCGCAGTGGTTCGATGAGCGGACGAAAGTTCTCCGACCTGCAAGCCGCGATCGGGGTATTTATCGCGACGCTACAAACGACGCCGGTTGACGAAGAAGTTGGCTTGGCATCCTATGCCGCCACTGCTACCGAAGACGTCCAACTGACGAATAATCTGTTCGATATCCAATCGGGGCTGGCCAGCCTACGTCCGAGTGGATTGACCAGCATTAGCCGAGGTATGGAAGCAGGGAGTTCCATCATGAGCCGAAGCCGATCGAGTGATTTCGTGGAACGAACGTTGATCGTGATGACCGACGGATTGCACAACCGAGGTCCCGAACCACGCGGAGTTGCGACGCGGTTGGCTGCCGATGATGTCCGAATTCACACGATTACTTTTGGCAACGGTGCCGATCAAGCCAGAATGCGCGAGATCGCAACGATCGGCGGGGGGAAGCATTTTCATGCACTGAGCGCCGCAGAGTTAACGGAGGCTTACCGTGAAATTGCGTTGACACTGGGAACCGTGGTGACAGAGTAACAGAACCCTGCGCCGAACGCGCTGGGGCCCCCTTTGTCCCACAACACACTCAACAGCCAGGGCCCTCGGACAGCGCCGTCGGCTCACCAATGGCGTCCATCGGTTTTCGGAAATCGTACAAGACCTACCAGCGAAAACCATCGCGCGAAGCCTGCAACGAAACGACCATGATGAAACGAAACGCACCCCTGAATCGAAGAAGAAACCACCGCCGAGGCACGGCGATGGTCGAATTCGCAATCGTCGCCCCTGTTTTGTTCTTCTTCTTTTTCGCCGCCTTCGAGTTTTGTCGCGTCGCTATGATTCGGCATACCGTCGACAACGCCGTCTATGAAGGGTGTCGGGACGCGATTATCCCCGGAGCGACCGCGAATATGGCGCGGACGCGCGCCGAGGCGATTCTCGGAACGCTGGGACTGAATGGTTACGATGTCACCGTTACTCCGGCAGTGATCGACAACACAACTCCCGAAGTGACCGTCGAAGTGGATGTTCGCTTAGATGCAAATACCTTCGTCCCTCCGCAGTTCACCGGTGGGCGTCGCATCACTCGGGTATTGACGATGCAACGCGAGACGGTGAACTAAGCGATTGCTAGCTTCAGTTAGCATGATTCTTTGGCATGCCGCTCTGAACGCCTTGCCTGGGCGGATTCGGTTTGATCGACCTGGCGCAAACAGCCATACTGGCCGTTTCGCTTGATTGATCTTCGACAACCCAATCCATTGCCCGGGAACCGATGCTTCGACGGAAACAGGAATCGGATCGGCAGCCCACTTGCCATGGGAACCGTCTTACCAGCCCGCTGTTGCCCCATTTGGCGATGGCTTTCTTGCTAGTGCTAGGTGCCCCGGTCAAAGGACAAGATTCGTCCTCGGCCTCGGACGCAAAAATCATTGAACGGTTCACTGAGGTCCTGATTCGGCAACCTCGTTTGGGCGTTGCCTTTGATCGTGTTTACGCTCATCACGCCGATCAAGGAACCATCGAACAGTGGATTAAGTCACTCGTTGACGGTGACGATGAATCGGGCGCGGCGGCGATGCTGCACGGAATGATTCAACAACGGCGTCATGATTTAACCGCGGCTCGCGATGCCTTTGCCAAGGCGGCCAAGCTACGGCCCGGCGATCCTCTGGTCTGCGAGTACTACGCCGGAGTGCTTGAAGCGACTGGCGAAGTCGACGCGGCGATCAAGCAATTGCAGGAAGCACTCAGCCGAAATCCCTCACGTCTTGACGCGGTCCAAGTATCGATGGGGTTGGCGAAACTTCAGTTCAAAGTTGGCAACGCTGATCAAGCTGACGCAACGATCGATGAGTTGCTTTCCAAATTCAATCGAAGTCAGGCGGTGCTCGAAAAAGTCGCTTCACTGTTGGACGAAGTGGGGCAACCCGAGCGGGCGATCGCCGTCTATCAGCAGATGATCGAACAGACCGCGAATGATGAAAAGCGGGTGCAGTATCAACTTCATGTCGCGCAGCTTCACGAGCAGATTGGCGAGACAACGAATGCAAAAGAACTTTTGAAAACGCTTCTCGTTAAATTGCGTCCTGGCAGTTGGCTCTATCGCGACGCCAGCGAAAGTTTGGAGAGGCTTTACTTTGCGAACGACCAAGTCGATGAGTTGGTCGAATACTATACGAGCCGATTGCTGAAACGACCTGACGATTTGCCACTCGCGATTCGACTCGGGCAAATTAAGTGGCAGATCGGAGAGTTGCAAGAAGCGGAAGATCTGTTTCGTCAAGTTCTTCAGCGATCTCCTCAATCACTCGATGCGGGCATGGAACTCGTCGAGTTGCTTGTCAGTTCCGGTCGCCATTCCGATGCGATCATCGAGCTTCAGCGGCATGTTGACGAGAAACCATCGAACATTGATTTAGCATTACGGCTCGGGGACCTTCATTTACAAACTCAAGCGGAAGACAAGGTTGAATCAGCCGCGGCGGTATTCAATCGGGCGGCAAAGGTTCATGCCGACAACCCGGTGCATTTGGTGACGATCGCCGGGAAGATGAAACATCTCGATCGGCAGGAGCGTGCGATCGAATTGTATCGCCAAGCGATCGAACTTGACCCAGAGTCAGCGCAATACCGCGAGTACCTTGGCGAGTATCTTCATCGGCTTGATCGTAAAGACGAGGCTGTCCAAACGTGGTGGACGATTGCCGAAGGTTCCCGTCGCTCTCGTGAATCTCTCATTCGAGTTGCAGAGGTCTTCCGAACATTCGAATATCGTGATGACTGTTTACAGGCCTGGGAGGAGGCGAAAGGCATCGGTCTGGAAACGGATCAACACCTGCGCTATTGCCAAGCCTTGATCGGGTTCAATTCGACTGACAAGGCTCTCGATGAACTCGACACACTCGAAAAAACGGCCACCGAAGCTTCTCATCAAGACCAAGTGATGCGTTTGTGGATTCAAGTCCAAGTCCAAACGAGACGCCTAGACGCGGCGATCGTCGAACTCATCAGACAACCTAAGACGGTCAAGACAACTCACCAGTTGGCGCTTTTGTATCATGAAAGCAACCAACCTGAATTCGCACTCGAGAACATTAGGATGGCGCTTTCACTCGCCCCCGAGAATCTGTTCCTTCTACGCGATTCGGCAGCAATCTACGAGGCAGCGCAACAGACCGCACAGACGATCAAGACTCTCGAAAAGCTAGTCCGGTTGGATGCTTCCCGGTCGAGCAGCTATTTGCGAAAGCTAGTTCTCATGCACCGATCCGGAAACCAGTGGGACGCTGCGATTGATGCCGCCGAACAGTTAGTCCGTCAGAACCCATCTTCTTTAGATGGCTATCACTTGTTGGCCGATGTCCAGCGTGGGGCCGATTTACACGACGATAGTGAAGCGACCGTACGGCGTTCGCTGGCGGTGGCTCCAAACTCGATTACCTCACTGCGTTTGCTCGCCGACCGTCTGGGCGAAAAGTACGACACCCGGGAAGCGATCGAGTTGCTCTGGAAAGCGATCGAATTAGAAGCATCGCTACAGAGCCGAATCGAAATGGTGCAGCAATTGGTGCCACTTTATGAACGACGCGATGAGCTAGACGAACTAATGCGACGACTTCAGTTGATTCGTCGAGGCAAGTCCACGGATTACCCGATCTTGGTCGCATCGGTTTGGAGGTTCGCAGATCAAAGCGATCGCGGGAAAACGATCTTAATGCAGGCGGTTGAAAACCAACCGAATCATTCCGAGCTACTTCGCACTATCGTCGATCTTTGCATTGAAACCGAAGATTTCGCTTTAGCAGTGGAGTACTACACCCGTTACGTTCGCCAGCATGACACCCCGGAGAATCAAATTCGCTTGATCCAACTAAAGGCTCAAGCTGGAATGATGACGGAACTCGAAGCGGCGATAGCGCAACTGGACCTGAATTTGGCCCCGAGTCAGGTCGGACTAGTCTTGAAAGACGCATTGCGAAAGGACCGGGCGTTTGCCATTGACGTCTGTAAAAAAATTCTGGAGCAATCGCCCGAAGACTGGGCCGTGAAAACATGTTTAATGCAACTTTCACTGCCTCGCGATCAAACCGCAGGCGAGTCGGATTTCGACCGGGTGCTCACACTCGCGACTGAAATCGAAGGTTTATCGCTCGCACCGCATGTGGCCGCTTCCCCACTTGCACAACGCAGCGGACCACAAGCGTCTTCCGGGGCGAACTGGCCGAAACAGCGGTGGTTGGATTGGCTGGCAGCCAGCAATCGTCAATTATTTCGACGGGCGGGTGGTTCAACCAACTCTCGTTCCTCCGTTCGCTACACCATTCGAAGTTGGTCGAGTAATGCGGTGTTGGTACCGAAATGGTCTTCCAACCAAGCTGTCAAATCGATCAACCAGCCGATCGCATCAGTCGTCTTGCCGCAAAACTTTTTTGAGGCAGTTTGGATCGGCCGGCTCATGCGTGTCATGGTGGCACTCGAACGACGCCGGCTGCAAAAATCGGATTGGTCGAATGCAGAGTTGATGGCACGAGAATTTCCCGCCGACTTTGACAGGATGAATGTGGATCAGCTCCGTGATCATGCGCAGTTGTATGATTTCGCCCAGGTGCTGACGTCGTCGGAATTCGATGTTCCTGAAACACTTACCTGGCGACTGGCAGAACTTGATCCGACCGGAGACCAGTCCAATTTGGTGCGGTGGCTGAACAAGCGAGCGGAGGAAAGAACGAGCAGGAGAAAGCTCGATCCACTCACCGGCGAGCAGCTTGACTTGTTGCTGCATCTTTGCCGGGTTCGACATGTAGCCAATTTGGAGCAAGTGACCGCAATCGCATCGGTTTATGGTGATATGTTGTTGCGGCAGAGGATTATCGCGGAGATGCGTTTGGCCGGCCGCGAAAATCCTTTCCTCACCGATGATGACGAACGCGCGGTAGAAAGTAAGGAAATTGCGATCGAGCAAAAAATCCTTCTACTCGTCTCGGAATTTCAGCTTGCCGTCGAAGAAGGCAACACGGCGTCGGCCGAACGTCAGTTGGCGAAACTACTCGCCGCCCTTCGTTCGACTTCGGGATCGATTGTGCACGACCCGAACCCACTTTGGAAATGGATCACGTCGATTGAATCAGACGTTGAGTTTGATTTTATCGCTTCCCACCAACGTGAGATGTTGGATGTCATCTTGGCGATGGCTGCCCATCAGCGTCCGGAAAAAAACAAGACCATGTCGGTCTCTAAAACCCTGGGCGCTGAGCGATCGCAGATCGTTCTTGCTTCACGCCGGAGTGAGACGCAAAAACGAGTGTCGTACAGCATTTTTGAACTTCCGACGCCTTTGTCGAATCGTTTGATTGATGTGGAGACTTTACGCATGGTACTTGCGGTCACGCCGACCACTCGACAAACGAGTTTGCACCGCCAGGCCAGACTGTCTGAAGAGTTGATCGAGTACCTGAGTGAACCGGATGATGAGCTTTCCAATGACGAAGCGATGCTTCGCCGGGTCACGGCAGCCTATGTGCTTTGGTGGATGGACCGACCCGATCGTGCCTACGCCCAGTTTCAACAGATAGCAGAGGACTATCGTGACGACTTTGATTTGCAGATCGCCGTCGCGAGGTTGGCCGTCGTCAACCAGAACATTGAGTTGGGCTTTCGAATCCTTGATGCCGCACCGGTCTCACGAAGTGTCAATGAAATCGTTCGAGACTACGCTCGCGTGGTTTTGGCTAGCACCGCCGAGGATAAAACTGCCCTCGAACTTGCCGCGACTGAGTTACTGCAAGGCACTTATGACATCCCGACCCTGCGAATTCTTGCAAACCGTATTAAGCCGTATCGCAGTTCGAACCAAGTTGTCGCACAGGTGTATCGTGCTTTATCGGCAAAGACAAAATCGCAGGGGGCAGCTCGAATATCGAGCGGACGCGTTCAACTGGGCGAAGAATCAGAGATCGCAGTGGCCCGGACTCACCTCAAGGCAGGTGATCTGATGACGGCCGCCGAGGTCGCTTATTCGGTGATCAAGAACCATCCCGCCTACCAAACGGCGGACAATAACCCGGCTTTCATTGATGCGGTCGAGATCCTTCAACAAACCGGAAAGACCGAACCGCTTCTTACCGCGCTGAAAGCGAAGCATGCACGGCAGTCTGATGTGAATTCGGTTCGCAGCTTGACCAACCTGTTGCTGCTGACAGACCACGTCGAAGAAGCCGAACGCTACTGGCGAGAGTTCTTAAAAAGTCAGGATTGGCCGACAACTCAAGTGATCGACTTTGCCCTCAAGCAGCTTCAACATGAGCATCCCCGACAAGCCGCGATTTTATTCCGAATCGCTTTCGAGCAAGAGCCAAGTTTTTGGAACAGACACTGGTATCAATTCTCTGATGCGGTGCGATCGGGAGAGCTTCCCGGCTATCTTTCAGCCGTGGTCAAGGACGTTCCTCTAGAGTCACTTCAGTCCGACACGTTGTTGGGATTGTTGAGAATCAGCGATTCAATATCGAGCGAACAGCAAGAATCGTTCGCCGATCGATTGATCGATTTGTTGACTGAAAGGGAAGTGCCCGTACCGACAATTTTAGCGTCGGTTTCAAGTCAGACTCGAAATCGTATCGATGAGTTTAAAGGGCTGGTGTTGAATTCAATCTCAGCGCCAGAGTCCTTTCAAAAAGACGCCGAGATCTGGGCGATGGTTGGCTGGGATTCTACCGGAAAGGTGATTGGGATACTCGCAAACGCTCTCGAGTTGATGTGTGCCGACGAGAAGGCGAGTCAGAGGTTCGTCCGCGTTGCCGAGCAAGCGATCGCTGGCGATGACGAATCAAAAGTTGCGATCGCTCAATTACTTCTCGATTTACATCGGTTATCAAAACATGCATCTAAGCCATCGACCGATCCGAAGGTGATTGAGTCGTTGGCAAAAACGTTTCCGGTTCAAGTTAAATCGATCGAAGCGGGAGCACAGTCGCCATATCCGCCTTCACTGATTTGGCAAGCGGCACAATACGTCGACGATTCGTTGGGGGACACTCAACAAGATCATGATATCCGTGTGGGGATGTACCAAATGGCGGTTCGGTCTGCCCCACCGTTCCGTATGCATTCGTCGGTCGTTCGAGTTCCGTCTGATCTTTTGCTCCACGCCTATCACCGATCGGGACGAACCCGTCTTGCCGTCGACGGTTGGCTGGCGCGACTGAACGAAAGTATCGTTTCGGCAACCGTTGGAACCGCCGAAGATCGACAACTTCGACTGGTCGGCCATGTTTCAGAGCAACTCGTCAACATCGGGAATCCAGTCGAAGCGGCGATCCTGAATGCCGAATCGCTGCAAAAGAAGCTACTGTTTAATCTTGCCAGTCGACATAGCCCCTTGACCGATCATCGGCAGATTCTCGAGACCCAGCTGCGACGGTCGGTCGAATCGATCACGACGGATCACGCCGTTGTATTTTTAAGTGATCTAGCAGAGGAGCTTCGTAGCGGTGCGGAACAGTCGCTGCGATTAAATTCGGTCGCGCTGCAAATCAGTTTGGACCGGCGCTCCGATGGGATTTTCGAACACGTCTGTCGACTTGCCTATCAACGCGACGATGGTAGCCAAGTGATGGATGAACTACATCGTGTTTTAGCAAAGCGATCACAGTCCCAGACGTCGGCATTTTTACTTCGCGAGTTGCAACTCAACGCTGCCGAATTGGTTTTGGCCTGTTGGGTTGATCGTGATTCTCTTGCCATCCGGCTCGATCAATTACTCTCGACGCTTCCGTCAGCGGAACACCTCAGTTCAAGTCGAAGGACTTTCGAAGGGTATCAAACCCTGTATCAGACGGCAGCCGCAATTCGGCGAGCGAAGTGCCCCAATTGCGAGGCTTCCCTTGAGCGGTTGCTAACTTTTCTACGAACGATTGTCACAGCGCGTGGCCGTGATGAGGAAGCGACCAATGTCTTATGGCTCAGTCGGACTTCCGAGTCGCTGACTGCGCTACTCGAAATCTACGACGAGCAGGCCTCCGAGGACGAGGCGACTGCGCGGTTGATGCAGCAATTCGACATCGCTGAACTAGCGGCACAATGTGGTCGCTGGGATGTTGTCGCCAAGGCGATCAAGATGACATTGGGTGGGGGCATTGATCTAAATGCTAAAATCCGACGGAATATGACCAAGGTCAACGTAAGGGATGTCCACGGCGGCCAAGCAGACGTCAGTTCAACCGTCGGCCTGGAAGATGAGATTACACACCGATTAATTTCCATCTTTGAACACATTCAAGATGCGGACGGCCGGCCGCTCACCAATCCCGACTGTCGATTGAGCATCGAATCGACCGAAGAATCCGTGGTAAAAGAGCTCTATGATGCGATCGGTCAAGCGATCATCCCAAGTGATCTGGTTATCAATCTATTCCCTTACGCGATGGTTCAACGAGTCGATAAGAGTGATGGAAGTCGTCTTAATACCCATTCGTTGGCTTTCGCATGGTTCAATTTGAGCGAACGGTTGGGCCTCGTTAAAGAAATTGAATCCCAGCTTCTGTCACTGAGTCGGTCAACTCGCTCCCATCAAGTGCAGTCGCTCAAGGTTGGCCAAGCAATCGTTTGCGGCGATTCACGACAACTGCTGATGAGTATTACGTCCCTCAATCATGCCTTACAGCGGCAGCGCTACAAGGTGCATGACGTAGAGGCATGCCTGTGTGTTTTAATCGCCGCGATCGAGACAGAAAACGCAAACGACGTCACGCGCGTGCGAGCTTTAGCGGCACTACAACGGCTTTACAAGGCTTCCGATGCTATCGGGCAGAGGGATCAACGCATCAAGGAATTAATGGATGCGGTTAAACAAAAATTCGGCGATTCATGGTAGGCCGTTCAGCATTCATGCCCATGGAAAAAAGCGGTGCAGCCTTCATCGTCATAATGGGTTGTTGAGTCGAGTAAATAGGTGGTGGTCCGTGTTTGCTTTCTTTGCCAGCGTGCCAAATGATATTGCCGCTGACTATCGGGATGCTGTCATTTCGGTGGTGCCCTCTCCCTCAGGTGTCGCCGGTTTGGCGAGCTTGATTGTCCTGGGAGTGGTCCGCGGGAGTAGGCGAACTCGGCGGTGAGTAACGTGACCTTGCTCTTGTTACTAGTGATCCGTCTAGATCAACTGTTCAGGTTCGGCTCATAAGCCGACGTGCGTTAGCCCCGGCCGTTGCACTGGAACCGTGGCTAACACCATGCGGCTGATCCTGAAATCAAGGGTTAATGAAACACTGACCTGATGCCACATCCTCCCTAGACTCTTCTGCAACTACACAGAAGCAACTGCGTAGAAATCACCGTCGTGCGTTGTCGCACCGGCGATTTGGCAAACTTTTGCAGAGAACTTCACGGCCTTTTCCAGGGTCTCGGGGCGAAACTCGTTGGTAGCCATTCCAGCTAACACGACGGCCATGAATGCATCCCCGGCGCCGACGGAATCGACAAGCGATTGATCGTCCATCTTTTCGGCGTCCTGTTTTGCATGATCTCCATTTTGATTGACCCAGTAAGCACCCGACGCACCATCAGTGACCCACAACTCGCGGACAGTTGAGTTTTCAAAGAGCGTTTTCGCGACGTTTAAAATTTGTTCGTGTGAGCGACAGGTTTGTCCGGTAATCAGACTCAGTTCATCGCAATTGCATTTCAACACCGTTGCGCCATCGATGAGTTGCTTCACGATTTCGGTGGTGTAGTTGCCTTCGCGGAGGTTGATGTCGACAACGATTTCGGCAGCAAACTGTTTGCGGAGTTGCAACACCGTATCGAAGGAAACCGGCGAGCGGCAGCACAGTGATCCGTGATACAGGATCGCATCGTCAGCATTAGGAAAACTTTCGACAAACGCTTCCGGAAAACGGATGTAGTCGTAAGCTTGTTCACGGGGCAGATCATACTCAGGACCGTTGCCGCGATCATGCACCAGGGCAACGCCGGTCGGACGATCGATATCCGTTTGAATGAGATCCGTCGTCATGCCCCATTGCTCGGCAGACTCCAGCACGCGTTTACCGTCTTCGTCGGCGCCCACCGCAGTGATCAAATACGGAAATTGCTCCAACCCACGAAGGTTCCACGCCACATTCATCGGGGCGCCTCCGATCACGCCCTGTCCATCACCGAGACGATCGATCAAGACTTCCCCGAACACGACCACGGGTTTGGGAGGTGGGGATTGTTGAAGCGGTGACGATTCCATTGTTGTCTTTTTAGATGAGGAAAATGGTTCGCTGACTGACCACCAATGTATCAGCTGATCAAGTGGTCATTGAGCGATTCCGGAAACCAGTGAATGCGGGCTCGTGAGCTACGGCCATCGACGCAGCTCTTGCCTAATTATCGGAGGTCCGATGTCAGCGCGTTCGGCTCAAGGTCGTTTCGAAAGCGCAAAGCAAAAGCGCTGACCGCAGGCCTTGCTCGTTGCCCGTTCGTTGCGACGCCATTCGCTCAGACGCTTTTGAGCCACAATAGGGCATAGGGATCAAGATGGATCGGTTGGCTGGTCGAAAATTCGGTGTCATCCAACAAGTTGACAAAGAACCTGCCGAGGCCGGCTGTCCGTAGGATGTTGCCATTGATTGACTGCTCTTCTTCAGAGAAGTTCCCAATGACAACCAAACGCGAGCCATCGCATTGTCGGATGTAGGAAAGCAGATGTGGGTTGTCGCAACCGATCAACTTCATCTCTTGCCCGGCGAGTGCACGGTTGGATTTGCGGATGGCGATCATCTTTTGCAGTGATCGATAGATCCGTCGCCGAACGGAATCGCGGGCTACATCTTCATCCAACTCTTCGAGATATTCCCAACGCATCTTTGGCCGGTGAATCCATCGAGAGTCACCAGCCTTGGCCGGATCTCGGACGAAATCGTAATCGTTTAACATGCCCCACTCTTCACCCATGTAAAGTAGCGGGATACCGCCGATGCTGAGAGTGATTCCGTGCAGGAGCATCATCCGGCGGATAGAAAGTTCTTTCCCCCACTCGTCCTCTTCCTCGATTGCTTTCTCGAGTCCGGCTAGCGATGCCATCGTTCCCGAAATCCGCATGTCTCCGGTTAATTCGTTTTCCTGAAACGGAACACCTCTTGCGAAGGAGCCATCGAACTGACCGGTGTAAAAGCGATTTAGGAATTGGCGATGATCATAAGCGTTGATCCCAATCGACCAAGCATCACCATCGTCGAATGTCCAGCCGATGTCGTCATGGCAACGAAGATAATTGACCCACGACGTTCCCACCGGCAGCGAAAAACGTCGCGCCAACGTTCGCGTCAACAAGCTGGTTCGACGAGTGGCTAACGACTCCCATAACAGCGCCATCAGCGTCGGGTTATACGAGATCTGGCACTCGCCAATGTCAATGTATTTGACCACTTCATCCGGGTGAACAATCGCCTCGGACTTGAAAACCAGTCCGGGCGCGGCGATTCGTGTCGCGTAGTTGAACGCCTGAATCAGCTCATGGGCTTCTGGCAGATTTTCACAATTGGTTCCCATTCGCTTCCAAACGAACGCGACGGCATCCAGACGCAAAATATCAACGCCTAAATTGGCGATGAACAACAGTTCGTCCAGCATCGACCGAAACACGGCAGGGTTGCCGTAGTTCAGGTCCCACTGGAAGCTATTGAAGGTCGTCCAAACCCAACGACGCGTGCCCTCATGCCAGGTGAAATTCCCACGCCGAACGGTCGGGAAAATTTCGCGAAGGTTACGTTCGTATTGCTCCGGGATATCCCGATCGGGAAACATGTAGTAGTACTCTTGGTACTCTCGCTGTCCCGCTTGGGCACGCATCGCCCACTCGTGATCATCGGCGGTATGGTTGAACACAAAATCGAGGACTAAGTTGATCCCCGCTTCGCGCAATTCATCCGCTAACAAACGCAGGTCTTCGACTGTCCCCAAACTTGGGTCGACGCTGCGGTAGTTACTAATCGCGTAACCGCCATCGTTATTGCCTGGTCGTACCGCGAATAGCGGCATCAAGTGCAGGTAGGTCAGTCCAAGTTCTTTGAAGTAGGCGACATGCTCACGCAGTTTGCACAGATTCTCACTGAACAAATCCACGTACAGTGCACCGCCGACGATTTGTTCCGACTGAAACCAATCGGGTTCGATCACGCGTCGGCGATCACTTTCACGAAGTTCCGCTGACCGGTCGGCGAACGAGCGGGCACAGGTTTCGAGGATCTGTTCACAGTGATAGAAGAAGTCGTAGCGAGTTCCGTACAGACTGATCAGCCTGCGAAACAACGGACGCCAAAACTCCTGCAGTCTTTCATCGAAGAGTTCCTGCAAACTGGAATCCGTCTGGGTCGCTTCCCAAACCTCATGCAAACGTGGACGAAGACGCTGAAGCGTTAAGTCGGCTTGAAACTCGATTTCATCTCGATAGCTAGGCGCGATCTCAGTAGCTTCAGTCAATCCGATCATTGGGAATGGTGATTTTGTCAAAGAAGTTGTAATACTCGATGCCTTCCAGGATCCCGCCAGCGTGTGAGCGCTCTGCGAAATAGATTCGTGGCCGATTCTTCAGGCGGTTTAGCTCGCGGCTATGGTTGGCGACGACAACACCAAGGGTTCCGCCGAGCAGCATGCCGGCATCGTTTCCAGAATCCCCCGCGACAAGAACGTTGCTTGGTGAGAACCCCCACTTCCACAAGACATGTCGCATCGATAGGCCGCTGCCGCCGCGAACAGGGATGATATCCAGGAACATCCCTAGCGACAGGACAACTCTAGCTCGCAAGCCGGCGCTGCGCAATCGCTTTTTCACTTCTGCGACGGTCACCTTTTTGGGATCCATGTCGTAGCTGATTTTGAAGTCGGATTGTCGATCGTCGGACTGTTTGGTCAATCCGTCTACCCCGTCTAAACAATCGCTAATCGCGTTGGGATGCCACGCAAAGCCAATCGATTTCTGCCAAGTCCGGTCGGCGATCAATGATTCACCGTAATGCAACTGCGTTCCGGCGTCGGTATCCATCAAATCTGGCTTCGGAAGCCCCAGGGATTCAATCATCTCCAGGGCGCTGTCAAGGCGACGCCCCGTCGCGATCCCGAACCCGATGTGTTCGTTGTCGTTGAGGAAATCAACGAAGTCGGCGAGCGCTTGGTCATCCCCGGTCAGGGTGTTATCCAGGTCGGTGATGATCAATCGATCGAATTCAGGAAGTCGTCTCGCCGGTCGATTGATCATTTTGTGTGACGTCGATCGGTCGACGACTTCGCGGATATCGCGAACATAGCGAGCGGCATGGTTTTTCCATGCATAGTGCTTGCGAGTTCCTTCGATCCCGTTGGCCGAATATCGGTCCCACACTTCCGGTTCGGTGAGCACACGCAGCAGCGATCGCTCGATATCATCCTCATCAAGCGGGTCGATCAGCAGGCCGTTTTCGCAATTGGCGATGATGTCTCGTGGGCCACCGTCATTGGTCGCGACGATCGGTAAGCCGGTCGCGCCGGCTTCCAGCAGAGTCAATCCAAACGGCTCGGTCAAAGCCGGATTGATAAATACGCCTCGTGACTGGGCGGCAAGTCGGTACAAATCAGGGACATCTGACGGGCGGTGCGACTTCGGATAAGCGACCTTCCCATACAGGTCGTACTTGTCGATCAGATGCAGGATATTGGTGATGACCGATTGTTGGCCTTTCGGAAGTTCTCTGAGATCATCTCTCGTCCCGAGCACCAGCACTAGGTTGGCCGCCTCTTGCAAGTAGTGACTTTCGCCATAGACCTTGACCAGCATCTCAAGGTTCTTGCGTTCATCCGGCCTGGCCATCGCCAGAATCATCGGCTTGTTTGGTTCTCGAAGGAATGCATCAAGCGCCCCAGCGATTTCTGGTGTGCCGTCCCTTGGCGGTGTCGGCGTAAAGGACGATAGGTCCACACCCGGAGGAATGACTTCCATACGTCCTGGGACGTAATGGTCGTAGAGCTGATACTGTTGCTCGACCTCTTGATGAGTACTCGTAACGACCATCGATGCCGTTTCAAGCGCGAACTCCTCGGCCTCGATCCGCTGACGAAACCGATAACGTTTCTCGAGCGTTTCGGCGGAGGACTTACCGTGTGCTAGCCGCTCGCGTTTGACTCGACCAAGCGAGTGACCGGTGAAAACGTACGGGACGTGTAACAATCGCGCCAGGTGAGCACCTGCCAGACCGGCATCGGCGTAATGTCCATGGATCACATCCGGGATGCCATTTCGCTTGAAATGGACCAGGGCCTGATCGATGAACATTTCGATGAATGGCCAGAGAGACTCCTTGCGCAAGTATCGCTTCGGACCGAAGGGGATGCGGACGATTTTTGCCCCTTCACATAACTCTTCTTCGAGTGCCGAATAATCCGAAGAAACTTTAGGATCGACGATCTGCCGGGTCAGCAACTCGACTTCGGCGACGTCATTTCGGTTGGCCAACTCGCGAGCCAATTCGACGACATATTTGATCTGTCCACCGGTGTCGGCGTCGCGACCAAGCTCAGGCTCGTGACCACGGACAAGTCCATGCAAACTGATTAGGCAGACTTTCAACGCTCGATTTTCTTGTTCCTGGACGGCCGGTTCGTCGGGGGACTCTTGGGGACTCGGCAAACTCTGTAGTGAATTGGATTCAGGCTCGATGACAAAGCTCATGAGTGTGCGAATGAATTGGGAACTGCAAAGCCGCTGACGGTCCACCCGTCGATACGGCTTTTCGACGCTTGGTTGTCTTGCAAATAATGCAATCGATATGCCAAAACGGCACTGCGGACAGACAGCGATCATTCGGCCCCCCTTATACTGCTCTACCGAAGGCAGAATGGTGAGGGGGCGACGTCATCTGGCACGATGATCGCAGCAACGCTTGCTCGAACCCTGTTCTCATATTCCCACGGCTTCTCAATCCCTGTGGTGGTCGGAAAACGACCAGGCCGCGCGGTGACCGCGCAGGCCCCGGGATTTGCTATCTAAAACCGAGACGGGGTATCTCGGCGGCAAAGTAACGAATAGGGTAGCGTACCATGGGTGTCTTCGAATCGATGGCCATCGTACGTCGAGCTACGTCTGTGACGACCCTTCGCCATTTTCGACAAGTGCGATCACGGAGCACTTCGATTGAGGCTCGACGGGTTCGTCGACCGTGTCAAGCTTCAACTGCTTTTGCTCATCAATGATGCATAACAGCTCAACTTGCTTGCGTTGGGCGACAAAATCTTCGAAGCCAAATTCATCGCTGAGTCGAGTTGTTTTCAGTTCCCAGCCGTCTTTGAATCGCCGTTCCAGTTCTTGGAATTTCAGGCCTTTGGCGAACAGTCCTCGGCCGGTCAAAGACTTATCGATGGTCCGCCCGGCTTTTTCATCGAAGGTCAATTGATACACGTTTGCACGTCCGAAAAGGCTCCGGCATTCGCGGACGGCGAAGGTGTTGACTTCGTTGTTTGACGTCATCGCCATCATTTGCCCAATACCACCAAGCGGCAACGCATCTCGGGCATGTTCGTTGGCGATGTTGACACAGTGGGCGTTCAAGCCAGCCATCTTTGCGAGCGAGACTTTCGCGAAATTGGTATCGACAATCACGACTGGCACATTCGCGTCTTTGAGTTCGAGAGCGAACTCCCGCACCCAAGGGTCGGCGCCGACGATCAAGACACCGCTAGAGTCTTTGTCGGCGAGTCCGAGCCAATTCGCCAACGGCGTCGCGCCTAGCCCATAGATCGCGACGGTACCGATGATGGTCATGAAGATGACGTTGGAAAGTTGGCTTGCGCTCGAAGCGAGTTCGGTAGAACCTTGCCGCTGGAGTTGCAATGCAAAGACGGTGCTGATCGCGGCCGCGACGATCCCGCGTGGGGCAAGTCCGGCGATGAAACACTGTTCTTTAAAGTTCAGCTTGCTACCGAGTAACGCGACGAACACCGATAGTGGGCGTACGGCGACAATCAGAATTAACGTGAATAGCGGTCCCCAGAGCCCTTGGTCAAGGATGCCGGCAAGTTCCATTCGTGATCCCAGTACGATGAACAAGCAGCCAATCAAGAGTGTGACCAAGTGCTCTTGAAGCTGAACGATGTGTTCGATGTCCATTGGGTGACGATTGGTCATCCACACTCCCATGACCGTCACGGTGATCAAACCAGACTCGTGAGCGACGTAGTCGCTGAGCCCAAATAGCAGCAGTGCGACGGCAAGGGCACCGACGCCATGGAGGTTGTCCGGCAAGAGGAATCGGCGAATCAACTCGGTCACAAAGAATCCGCCGATGATTCCTGCCACGATACCGACGATCGCGGTTTTGGCGAGCATATAGGCGATGTGTCCGGTGCCATTTCCTGCGTCTATTAACAACGCTTCGAAGACCAGCACCGACGTCACCGCACCGATAGGATCGATGACGATGCCTTCCCATTTCAGCGTGTTCGCCACACGGTTGCTCGGCCGCACTTGTTTAATCAAAGGCCCGATCACCGTCGGCCCCGTCACCATCAAGATTGCTCCGACAAGGAAACTCATTCGCCAATGAAATCCCAGGCAGTAGTGCGCCGTGATCGCGACGCCGATAACAGTGATCAAGGCGCCGACGGTACACAGGCGTAACGCCGGAACGCCCGATTCTTTCAGCTCGGAAAACTTAAGTGACAAACCGCCTTCGAACATGATGACGCCGACGGCAAGCGAGACGAGCGGAAAGAGTAGGTTTGGGCCGGCCATTTCCGCGTCACCGCCGGTCACCTCGGCAAGGACTTCATCGGGGCGAAACACCCCACCGAGTGCTAGCCCAAAGAGCAACAACAGCAAGATGCTGGGAAGCTTTAATTTCCAAGCGATCCACTGCGCGGTCACCGCGAGAATGGGAATGCAGACCAGGTAGACGAGGAAGTAATCCATAGACGAACGTCACGATGGTCAGGGCAGCGAGGGGGTAGATTTGTCGGTCCAGTGTAGGCCGCAGTTACCCCCTCGGTCGAGCAGTGCAACCGGTTCGAAGAAAAACGGTTGAAAGATCAGCACACGAAGGCGGTTTCGGGGACGTTAACGAACCGTCCTGCTAGACCGGTGAAGCTTCGCTGGTTAACAACTGGTCGACTTCGTTGCTTACGATCACGCCATAGTTAATCGCACCCAGCCAGCCACTCATAATGATTCCAACGCTGCCCGCGTGGTACATTCCGCCAATCTGATTGGGGAGGTCCCGACTGACCTGCAGCCCTTCGAATTTGGTCCCGAAACTGGCGCCCATTTCGTGCTGGGTGTAGTGATGGAATGTTCGCGGGGTTGCCGCTTCGGCGTGCCCGATTTTGTCGCGGACACCTGGGAGATAGCGTTCGAGCGCATCGATCGTTGTTTCCACCAAGTCCTGTTTGCTGGCGTCGTAGTCCTCGTCGCTCAAGTCGCTCCAGTCGGACCAGTTAGCGTTGGTGCTGCTGACGATCGCATAGCGTTCTTTCTTTTTCCAAGGACGCGTCCGCGGATAGTAAAAGCTGAACGTTCGCGACGTGATATCACGGCTTAGCAGTAGCTCTGTATTAAAGTCTTTGGCGGTACTGGTGAAGAACAAGTCACCGGAGGACTCGTCGATTTCTTCGCCTTCTTTTAGTGCCATGTAAACCTGGGTGCTGCTGTTGTTTAAACGCACCGCACGGGTTTGGTCGACGTAATTGCGATCGAGCTTTTCTTCCCCGATCATCTTTAGAATGGTGGTACGGAGGTTCGCATTGCTGACGATCGCACGGCAGCGAATTTTGCGTCCGCCGACTTCGACCGCACTGACACGACCGTCTTTTAACTCGATCGAATCGACTCCCGAATTGATGCGAATGTCGACGCCATTGGATTCCAGTTCCTTTTGCATCCGTTTGACCAAGTCGTCGGTACCGCCTTCGTATATGTATACGCCTTTGCTCATAAAATTACTGAAGACGATTCCATAGGTGATGGCGGGGTCTTCCAGTGTCGAGCCGTTGGCATAAGTGATCGGTTCCATCAACAACCGAACAATGTCATCTCGGCCTGGGAAAAAGCGTTCGAACAGTTGCCCGGTCGTCGTCGACTGGTCGTCGTAAAAATTCATTCCCCGTGCGGTATCGAAAAAGCTTTTTACGTTTTCCGGTTGCTGCCCAAACCGTTCGACCAGCAACCGCGAGAAGTCTTCACGATCAAACGTTGTTGTCAGCGAAAACTGGGGGTTATCGAAGCGGATGTTCTTTAGCTGAACAATTCGGTCGGAGATCTCACGGTTCCAATAACGGCGGCACGACTTGATCATCCCATGTGGAAAACCGTGCAGCGAGATATCGAACGTGTGTCCCCCGGGCCGCAGGAACCAGGTCGCGAGCCCACCTAATTTGTAGTGCTGTTCGAGCAGCAACACGCGGTGACCGGCGCGGCCAAGGATGTTCGCGCTGGTCATACCAGCTAAGCCACTACCGATGACGACAACATCGTATTCGTCTTGAACGCCTTTTAGGAAATCACGCGGCATGTTGAAGCGAGCGGTTCGGAGAAAACGGAGAGGTGCGATCGATGGAAAGAAGCAAAAACTGTTGATGACGCTTTCGATCAAGGCCGAGCTTTTCCAGATCGATCGAACTAGATTGGGCCGACGTCCGGCTGCAGTTCGGCAAAGACGCCGATCATGTCTTCGTCGGGCGGCCGGTCACCGTACAACATCATCGCCCCTTCGCCAACCAACACACGCTCGTCTAAAAGACGAATTGTTTGGCCGGAGGACCGAATTGTGGTTGTTTGGGGGATTCCGGAGGCCAGCCAGTCGTGTGAACCGCGAAAAACCTCGATCTGTTCGGTCGGCAATACCGTGGCAATTCGCCGCCTTTGATCTGTTGATTGTCCTAAGGCGGCGATCTTCCAGCGGTCGTCACGTGGATCCTTCATCACCCGTACCAGCAGCGTCGACTCGCCAGGCGAGATCGGAACGGCGCCAAACCAGCTTGGTGCCGTCGCCCCGCGGGGCCACATCGAACTGTAAACGAGCCGATACTTGGATCCAGTTGGGATTCGCACACGCAGGCGATAGGTCATCGGTTCTTCACTCGCTAATCGCACCGCCGCAATTTGCCCCGCCTCCGTCGGTTCTAAATAGCCCACTTCGTTTCGCAACCGGGTCAATTCTCGTTCGGCCTCACGCAACCGAATCGTCGTGATGACAAAGCCTAGTGAGAGTGCAACCAGCGCGAGTAACCCGAGCAGGTTGGCTATCGAAAACTGGTGCCGTATCGGACGCGGTGCCTTAGGTTTCGTTGCGAATTGTTGTTCAGACGCATCGACCATCGATCAGGCCAACGCGTTTGCGACAACCGCCCGCGACTTTTCCAGCCCTTCGCGGGCGACTGCCAAGGCGTCACGTTTCCAATAATCTCGATTGAATAGTTCGAGCGAGAACGTGCCACGAAAACCATTGTCGACCAGCGAACGGATGATCGACGGCAAAGGGCAGACGCCGTCTCCCGGGAAAACACGGTGTTGATCGGAAATCGATTCGCGGGGCGGATCGGCGGGGTAATCGTTGATATGGAAGCAATGCATCTTAGAACTCTCAATCATCGACAAACCGGCAAAGTCGCTGCCGCCTTTGTAGATGTGATAGAAGTCTGGCAAGACGCAAGCGAGTGGATGACCGGCCTCGGTCGCGACATAGGCGAGTTCACCAAGCTTGCTGAGTGTGGGCGAGAAGCCCCAGAGCTCAAGCTGTGGTGCGACGCCCGCCTGCTGGCCGACCTCGCACAGTTGTCGATAACGTTCGGCGATCGTTTCTAGCGGTGGGGATGGGCCGCCGCCTCGGTGGGCACCGACCGGTGGTGCTGCGATCAGTTTGCCACCGATTCCCGAAACCAAGTCCATGTCATGCTTGGCTGTCTCTAATCCCTTTCGGCGTTCACTATCATCGTCTGAAATCCAGTTTGCAAACCCGATCGCGCTCGCTACGGACAGTCCTGCGTCATCGATTCGCTTCTTTAGATCGACCAATTTGCCGCCTGCCGAAACGTATGCCTGCAAGTCTCGGATCCAGGGCTCGATCCCGTCGTAGCCAGCTTCGGATGCCACACGAATTTGTTCTTCGATCGGAAGTTTCTGGCCTGAAATCGTGCTTGTGTTCAGTGCAAAACGCGCCGGTAGCGTCGTTGGTTCTTCTTGAGCAGAAACGATCGAGTGGAAAGACAGCAAACCGGCGGTCGCGGCGGAAGACAAGAAGAATTGGCGTCGGTTGGTCATCGGTATGGTGGGGCCCGGGGCGGCAAAACGGAGAAAGCGAAATCCAATGCAAAGGAATTGGCTTATTCTAACCACTGGGGCGACTAGCGAGAGCCTAGCTGAGGCAGTGAAAACAGGCGGACTTTCTGATCAGCAGGCGATGATTGCGAGATCGGATAACGCCGCGGTCAAGCAGCTCGCGGCGAGTGCGGTTACCTAGCCAGCACGTACAGCCGGCCGGCGCGGCGAATGTGATCCGTCGGTTTGAGATTCGGGCTTCAATATTGGCCGCGCAACAGACGACGCTGCTCGGCGGGAAAAACGCGATCTCTTTCTGCTTTCGCTAGCTCGGCAAGCCGAGGTGAAAGTTTGCTGATCGCAAGTTGATAGATATCGAATGCTGCCGACCGTTTCCCGGCCCGGTACTGTGACCGGGCATATCGAACGAGTGCCTTACCCTCGGCATCGGGATCCGATTGGTCCCGGTCGCGAGACGTTCCGCCGGGCTGCCTCGGCGGCTTCAGTGCATCGCGGGTCGATTTCGGAACGGCAGAGCCTGTGACGGGCCTTGTCGGCAGACCACGAAGTTGTCGGTCGATCGCATCGTGGTCAATGATGGTGACGTGAACTGAGGAATCGCCGGTCGAACCGGTTGCCGAGCCTGCTCGCTGGCCAAACCCACGACGGGTAATGTTTCCGCTTCCAACGGATCGGCTTCGGGATGCTGAACGACGGACGCTGCCGAGTGATGTCGCCCCCTGATCGGGAACCACGACGCTGCCTGAGTAGCGAAATGTCTGGAAGGAGGGCAGTTGTATGGTCTGGGCAGTGGCAGCCGCGGTAAACAAGAGCGTTCCGACGGCAATAGTGATGAACCGGAACATCGAACAAGGCTCCTGACTCGTCGTTTTCGCATTCGTCCGTGATTCTCGGTGTATCGCAATCGTAAGTTGACAGGTTCGTTAAATTCGAAGCACTGATCGTGGTTACTTCAATTCTTCCTTTATCTTGTCGCCGAAGTTTCGGTTGAACTTACGCACTTTGTCAACGACGACTGCACGGCAATAGCCATAGTTGGGATTCTTGCGGAAGAAATCTTGGTGATATTCTTCGGCCGGATAGAATGTCGTTGCCTTTTCGAGCTTGGTCACGATCTTGCGATCGAATTCGCCGGAGGCGTCAAGTTTCTTGATGTACTTTTCGGCCGCTTCCCGTTGCTTTTCGTCGTGATAGAAAACGCTGCTTCGGTATTGTGGCCCCTTATCGGCGCCCTGTTGGTTCAAGGTTGTCGGGTCATGCGTTTTGAAGAAAACTTCCAATAGTTCTTCGTACTTGACCTTCGACGGGTCATACCGCATTTCGATCGCTTCGGCGTGACCGGTGGTTTTGCTGCATACCTGTTCGTAGGTTGGATTGGGGACGTGTCCACCGATGTAGCCGCTGATCACATCGCTGACGCCTTCCATGCGTTCGAAGACCGCTTCGGTGCACCAGAAGCATCCGCCGGCAAAGGTCGCGATGAGCTGTTCGGGGTCTTCCGTGGACTGTTCTGATGACAACGTTGTGGCTCCATTGGCTGGTGGTTCTGCCGAAACCCTTGCGCCGACCAGGACGCCGATCGCAAGCAGAAGAAATAGAATCCACCGCTCCAAATAGCGTTCCTTCGGTGTGATCGCGGTGGCGTGGGCGGTGGGTTTCATCTTGATCCTCGGGTTTGGTTTACCGTCGGGTTGCGGACGGAGGGGCGACGCACGAATCGTCGGCATCTCAGTATACGCCCTGGGACAGTCGTCGTGAAATCGTAGAATGGCGAAGGCGAACTAGATTCCGCCCGTTTCGGCAGGTTCTGCCCTGCTTTTAAGCCCGACGTTGGACCGCACGAGCCACTATTTTTGTGAATGATTCACCCCCAGGAAATCCGACTTCTGCGTTTCCATATTTTGACTTGAGTCATCATGTTGCCGATGACGAGATTGACGCCCAGCAGCACGTTCATAACCTGCGTTATCTTCAATGGTCACTTTGGGCAGCCGGAAAACACACCGCGGCGATCGGTTGGGACGCCCAAGAAGCGCTCGCTAGAAATGTCGGTTGGGTCGTTCGAGAACACTCGATCCAATACCGCGTCGCGGCGTTAGCCGGCGATGACATCGTCGTTCGGACGTGGGTCGCTGATTTACAGCGGTTCGCGTCGCGGCGAAAGTACGTGATCTTCCGACCGGCCGACCGCGCCGTGTTGGCGCGGATTGAAACCCGCTGGGTGTTCGTCGATCTTCAGCGGCACAAGGTGATGCCGATACCGGACGAGGCTCGTCAGTCATTGACGATCCTCGATCAGCCACCGCCGCTTCCGTGGGAAAACCAGGATTAGTTGAACGCGTCTTCGATCACTTCGCGGCTGTTGCGAGTGCCGAGAGCGCCGATCACACCGAAGGGGCTCTTTTCGCCTTTGGTCACCGCGTCGCGTTGGCCCGCCGATTGGTTGCCACTGTCAATTGAATCGGTGATAAACACGACTGCACCGTCACCGAGCAAAATATGGGCGCCGCCTTGGTGCAAACTGCTGATCGACCAGTTCCCCGGACTCGATTCGGTAAATTGGCTGATGCAAAGCTCGGTGTTCGGCGCCCGGTTAGTCGTTACACCGGTGTAGATTGCCGAGTAACTCGCCCAGTTGTAACCCCGGCGGGTCCCGGCTTCGATGGTGCCGGGATAGGGAGATCCGTCGTTGTTCAGCGGGTTGTGAGCTGGGAAGATCGAGGCGTTCCAGAACAAGGGGCGTTCGGGGTCGATCAAGTTTGCATTCGTCCGGCAAGCCATCGTCCCACTACCGGAGCTAAGTTCGACGTCAAAGCCATCAACGTTGGTGACGTTGAATGCCGCATGCGTGCGTGTTTCGCGGACTCCCATGTCGGTCATGATTTCACCGCAGCAAATCGTGTTCGAAAGACCGTCTTTGACGTCGGCGAGTTCCATCTTCTTACGTGGCACAAACATCCCGCGTAGCCATCGTTTAACGGTCGCCTCGGTCGTGGGAAGCGGATCGCCATAATCACCCAGGTCTTCGTTGGTCAGTCCCAGGGTCGCGCCGACGGCGCTGTCGCCCAAACACGCCGCATAGTTGGTTCGCGCCAGTGCCGGCAAACCAGTGCCGGGATCGCTAGGGCAACGCAGCATCGGGATCTCGGTCACCCACGGCGTGTAAAGGTAAACGCCTGCCTGCGGTCGTGGCCCCATCGCGGGGAAGTCTGGTGTGCCATTGCCATCGATATCCAATGGTTGTGAGATTTGATCCCACAATCCCTGCTGCTCGATAAACGGTAGCAGTCCGACCAAGAAACTCAGGCTTTTTTGGTTGGTCGTTGCGGAATAGTGCCAGATCTTTGCGGGGCTTCCCGAGAACGGATCCAGTCCCGTTCCGTCGCCCTGCATCGGCAAGCGTTTGTAGGTGGTGTGGTAGTTTTGAACGGCCAAACCGATTTGGCGAAAGTTATTGCTGCAGCTCATCCGGCGTGCCGCTTCGCGGGCCGCTTGAACGGCGGGAAGCAGAAGCCCAACCAGAATTCCAATGATCGCGATCACGACCAATAGCTCGACGAGTGTAAAGCCGGCGCGGTTTCGTCTAGACATAGACGTCTCCCAAGAAGGAATGATTTTGAACGAAATGATTTTTGAAAAGAACAAAAGGGCTGGATCATTCTCCAGCCGAAAAACGGTCGAGCCTAAGCGTCTGCGTCTCACCAGCGGCACGTCTCTTATTCAAAGCCGTGCGTCCGCGATCGGTGAACGAACTCAATTCAAGTATGCGATTCAGCCCCGACTGCAGGTTTTACCGACCGACCGCCAGGGGCTAGGTTCGGCGACCGCGATGAAACTCGCGGGACCGATCGGATCATCCCAAGTGAAGTTGAAACGCAGGTTTAGTCGAACACCGCGTGCAGATGAATGACTACTTCTTTCCGGATGCGCCTCCGGAGTTCAATTTCTCTAGCTCCTGATCACTTGCTTGATACGGATTGTCCTCCGGAGCTACTTCCAACACGCCACCTTTATGTCCGCCACATCCAGCCAGCCCCGACAAACTTAGCAGCCCGATGGAACACCCCAACAGGAAATGTTTCATAGATTTCGATCTCAAGAAAACAGAAGCAAGAGGATTGATAACACCGGCGGAATCGTGAATCGTTCGGATTACCGCGCAAATCTGACGCCCTATCACTGTACTATAGCCGCTGGTCCCCCACAACATTTGAGCTCGGTCGCAGGGCCGGATCGTGGACATGCATCGTGGACATGCAATGCCGGATCGAATCGACCCGCTTAGTAATCCGCTCCGAGAGGCCTGCGGTTACGCTTCGTTGTCGTCAGTTGGATATGAAGCCATACCCATTCCGGCCGACTTGGCGGTTTGGGGAATTCACGCGCCCCGGGGGGAGTCCGCCTCCGGGCCCATGTGCGATCTGAGCATGAGGTGAGGCAAAACGCTTCTCGAAGCGTTAGCGAAGCTTTTCGGCCAAAAATTTGGCACTCGGCCCCGCCATTTGCTCGGCCAACGTTTCCGGAGTTCCTTCGCCGGTGAGGTGGCCGCCGGCACTTCCGCCCTCGGGTCCCAAGTCGATGATCCAATCGCAGCACGCCAACAGATCAAAGTCGTGTTCAATCACGACCACCGTGTTGCCGGCATCGACCAGCTTCTGCAGCACATCGATCAATCGTTTCACATCGACAAAATGCAGGCCCGTGGTCGGTTCGTCCAAGATGTAAAGCGTTTTCCCGGTCGATACCCGAGCCAGCTCGGTCCCCAGTTTGATGCGCTGCGATTCACCGCCGCTAAGCGTTGTGCTGCTTTGTCCCAGGTGCATGTATCCCAGGCCCACCGCACGCAGCGATGTCAATAAACGCAACACTTTGGGGACGTTGACAAAGAACTCGCACGCTTGATCGACATTCATCGCAAGCACGTCAGCGACCGTCGCGCCTTTGAATCGGACTTGCAGCGTTTGCCGGTTGAAACGCTTGCCGTTGCAGCGCGGGCAAGTCACATACAGGTCGCTCAGGAAATTCATCTCGATCCGTTCGACGCCGTGGCCTTTGCAAAGTTCACAGCGTCCGGCGGCCGAATTAAAACTGAAACGACTCGCCGTGAATCCGCGCGTCTTGGCCTCTCGTGTCGCCGCATAGACTTTGCGTATCTCATCGAGCACTCCGCTATAGGTTGCCGGACAAGACCGTGGTCCTCGACCGATCGGAGCTTGATCGATCGGTATCAACTTATCAACCAAGTCTGCGCCTTCGAGCGATTTGAACTGGGTCACCGAGTCCTTTCGAACCGGCAACTTCTTTCCGGTTTCCAGCTTGTGTTGAAGCGCAGGGAGCAGAGTTTCGCGAACGAGGGAACTTTTTCCACTGCCCGAAACGCCGCTGACCCCGATCAGACATCCGATCGGGAACTTCACGTCGATGCCCTTTAAGTTGTGCGTCGTCACCCCGCGCAAAACCAGCGTTTGTTCGCTCCGGCGTCGTGTCTCGGGAATCGGAACACTGTCGGCGCAGGAGAGATACCTACCGGTAACACTGTTGCGATTCGCTTGAATCTGTTTGGGCGTTCCCTGGGCGATGATTTCACCGCCTCCGGCGCCTGCCCCCGGACCGACATCGATCAACCGATCGGCCGCACGCATCGTGGCTTCGTCATGTTCGACGACGACGATCGTATTCCCTTGACGTTGAAGTTCACGTAGGCATTCGATCAGTCGATCATGATCGGCCGGATGCAAGCCGATCGAAGGTTCATCGAGCACATAACAAACCCCGACCAGGCCGCTGCCAATGCTGGTTGCCAAGCGAACGCGTTGTAGTTCGCCACCGGAAAGCGTGTCGGCGGAGCGATCGAGTGTCAGATAGGGTGCGCCGACTCGTTGCAAGAACGTCAAACGTTTCGAGACTTCGCGTACGATCGGCTGGGCCACCGCTTTGTGCAGCGCCGAAAAGTGACTGCCGGGGCCTCCTTCATCGGGTTGAGCATCGCTCGCGTTGCGTTCCAGAGTATTCATCCATGCCAGGGATTCGTTGACGTTCATTGCCGTCAGTTCGGCGATCGAGATGCCTCCGATCGTCACCCCCAACGATTGACGCTTTAATCGCGCGCCATCACAGTCGGGGCAAACACGTGGCGAAGTCTTCGCGTCAACGATTCCCAGTCCATCACAAGTAGGGCAAGCACCGTAGGGACTGTTAAACGAAAACGAACGTGGTTCGATTTCATCGATGCTTGCGCCGCATTCAATGCAGGCCATCGACGTACTGTGAATTTGATCGACCCAGTCACCCGATTCTGATTGAACCGCCGAAGTCACCAATCCTTCACCCAGACGCAACGCGAGCGTGAGCGAATCTGCCAATCGGGATTCGACCCCTTCACGTATGACCAACCGATCGACGATCGCTTCGATCGTATGATTCTTTCGAACGGCAAGTTCGGGAACATCGTCAAGTAAGTAAACTTGTCCGTCGACTCGCGCGCGAACCAACCCGGCCACTTGAATCGACTGCAGCACATCACGATGGGCTCCCTTGCGGCCGCGTACCATCGGTGACAGCAACATCATCTTGGTCCCGTCCGGGGACGCGAGCAGGGTTTCGCGGATCGCGTCGGGTGATTGACGGTCGATACTGGCTCCGCAAGCGGCGCAGTGGGGTGTGCCAACTCGGGCGAACAACAACCGCAAGTAATCGTAGACTTCGGTGACCGTCGCGACGGTACTCCGGGCACTCGTCGAGCCGCCTTTCTGATCGATCGCCATGGTCGGTGCTAGACCGTCAATCCAATCGACATCCGGGCGAGGAAGCGAATCGAGAAACTGACGCGCATACGCGGACAGGCTATCGATGTATTGCCGTTGTCCTTCGGCAAACAGAGTGTCAAAAGCGAGCGAACTTTTACCGCTCCCGGAAACGCCGGTGATGACCGTGATCGCGTCGCGCGGGATGTCGACATCGACCGACTTCAGATTGTGAACCCGGGCGCCGCGGATCCGAATGCTGTTCGCGGCGCTCGCGCGTTTCTGTTTCCTGGCGGTCGATTGCTTTGCAGTGGCGGAGGGGGGCACTAAAGTTAAGCCTAGTGTTTCGTCGACATTTGAAATGAGAATTAGCCGGATGGTGTTGGCTACGGTTTCTGTGCAGGAACCGGGGGAAACGCCCGTCGTCTAATGCTCCGCCTCCAAACATTTACTTTAGACGGTACTGTAGAACGTCGGGGCAAGATGCGAGCTGGCGACATCTGCGTTTTAAAATAAAAGCCGCCGTCTGCCAAAGCCCCTACCGGCAGTCAAGGGAGCGTTGACCTCGCGCGCGACAAGCCGAGGCCAGTTCCGGAAATCGTCCGATGCGGTTTGAAAGTCACGTCGCAGCCGCCGTTCGGTGGCGGGACGCCTCAAACGACATGCGATCTCTCGATGGACTGAGTCCCTACCGGTTGAGGCGAAATCAAGCCGAGAAGCTGGCTTTAGGCTGCTTTGGCTAGTTTTGCCAGCCGTTTGGCGACACGAGGTGGTGGGGTTCTCCAGCGTCGATGAAGCCACCAATACTGCTCGACCGCCTCGCCGACGCTTTCGGCAAGCCGACGATTGTACCAGCGAGTCAAAGTGTGCACCGTTTCGCAGTGGCCTTCGGGATCGTCCTCCGGGTCGGCCACCCCCAGACTGCCGGACTCGAATTTCATTGGTTGATGGTCTAGCCGTTTGGTGAATCCCGCCAGCATCGGCGCACCGCTGCCGAGCGAGAACAACGGGAGTGCTTTATGACAAGACGCGTGCACACCAAGAAAACGCTCCCAGCAACCTTTCGGGCCGGCATGTTGGTCGGCCAAGATCGCCAGCATCCCGCCGGCGGAGAGGTGTTGATCGACTTCGACCGCACATCCATCCTTGTCCAGTAAACGCTGTCCCTTCGCACTGCGAAACCGCTCGACCCAGCGATGTAAATACGGATTGTCCAGTGTTCTGGCGATCGTCGTTGCTTCACAGCCCATCAATCCTGCCGTGTAGCCACCGATTTCAAAGTTCCCAAAGTGTCCCGAGACCATCACCACCGGCCTGCGTGACAAACAGGCTCTTAGAATGTCGCGCTGGTTGCGAAAACGTACGTACTCGGTCCAGTTCGTCAGGTGCAGTCGACGGCCGGCCCAGGCAATTTCGCAAACCATCAAGAGCAGCGAATGCCACATCGCAAGTTCCAACGCACGGCGTTCCGAACGCGTCGCATCAGGAAAGACCTGGGCGAGATTATTGGCCGTCGTCCGATGTCGTATGCGAAACACTCTCGCCGCGAACCATGCCAAGCCTCGGCACATCGAATCACCCATATCCAGAGGCATCGTTTGCACGAAGGCCACGAACAGGCGGACGAAGATGTAGGCAAAAAAATGAGACGCGGTTTGGATGAATGGTCGGATCATCGGTCAGAAGAAACGGATGCGACGAAGGTAAGAACGTCCGTCGGATGGGGATCGGGGCAGCAAAATTTCAATCCGAGCACGATCCCTTAGGGAGTCCCCGCGACCTCGTGAGCGAGTCCATCCTGAGACCGTCGGTAGGATTCCAATATATCGGTGATTTGTCCCAACTGATCGGTCGTAGTTGCTGATAGGTCCAGGAATAAGATGCGTCGTTGCCCGACTTGGCACCACCCCGGTTGCTGGTCTTCGAGCACCATCCGTCGCACATCAAACCCCATTTGCTTGGCTTGGCCGAGGGCAAGGCTCAGTCGTTGAGCAACATTTAATCCATTCGTTCTCGGGGCTCGTTCGAGTGGCATCCTGCTCCTCGTGGTTCGACGTTGACGGGGGCGTTGGTCGGTCGCGGCTGTTGCAAACATCGTTCGCCGCGGTTCTCACTGATCGAGACGTGGCTCGGTTTCGCTAGCAATACAGTAAAAACTTTTCCGATTGCGGGACCCAGTGTGACCTGGCTGACTTGCAAGACACGGGGGACTCGTGAAGCACGGAAAAGCTGCACTTACGCACAAACGTCAGGTATAGCAACGGTGGTCTGCCGGACGATAGATCAAGTGGTGCCGCGATCAAATGACCGCACAGTGCTTCAACGCGACGGCGATTTCGCTTGATCGCCACGGCGGTTCGGGGCGGATGAGATCCGATCGCCCAGATTCTGACCGGGATTACGACGCGGACACCGAGCCAAACCGACCAGCCTTCCGACAGCCTTAGCGGAAACGAATGACTCAGCCAACGCCCCAGTCCGTCTCGCCGATCACTTCCCATCGTTCTCATGCGGCGACGACGGGAGCGTCCGAGGCAGAGTTAATCGAACAGATCGGACAACTGAAAGCTCAGTTGCGTCAGAACCAAGCGATGGCTTCGTTGGGCGAATTGACCAGCACGGCCACTCACGAATTTAACAACGTGCTGATGACGGTGATCAACTACGCCCGACTCGGCATCCGCAATCGCGACGATGCTTCGCGTGACAAAGCACTTTCTAAAATTCTCGAAGCTTCCGAACGCGCCGCGCGAATTACATCGACCATTCTCGCCCAGGCACGCAATCGCTCCGACGCGATGGAGCCGACCGATCTGGTCGCCCTCGTACAGGACACGATGGTCCTGCTTGAACGCGAGATGAACAAATATCGTGTGAGTGTCGCGACCGAGTTCGCCGAGGGCACCGCGAAGGCACTCGCCGCCGGAAACCAGATTCAACGCGTGCTGTTAAATCTATTGATCAACGCCCGACAAGCGATCGGTGAAGGTGGCCAGTTGGTCGTCGCGGTTCGGAACAGCGATGACGGGGAGCACGTCGAAGTGATGGTGCGTGATAGCGGCTGTGGCATCGCCCAGGAAACACTGCCTAAAATCTTCCAGCCGTTTTTCTCTACCAAAAGCGGGCCTGATGAATCAGGAAAAGGCGGTACCGGGTTAGGGTTGTCGGCGTGCAAAGAAATCATCGATTCGCACAACGGCAAGATTCGTGTCGAAAGCAGTGTCGGCGTTGGCACCGCATTCACCATTCGGCTTCCTAAAGCCAGCTAGTGCTCGGTCATACCAAGTGTTTGCGGTTGGCTTTTCAGCCGCCAGATGCCGGTCCTGGTTATTGCTCGGGAACCGTGGCTAACGCCGTGCGGCTGATTCTCATTCCAGATGCTAACGAAACACTCGCGTTCGTTCGCTCGTTCCGGTCGTTGCCTAACGAATTTCGAAGGCGACTAGGTCGTGCGTCGATCTCGAAGTCGACGGACCGCTTTTTGGGCAAGTTTCGGCAACGATCGCTGGATCATTTTCCCTGAACACTCGGCGTCCTTTTTGGGGCGTACGATAAAGTCGTAACCGGTAGGAATACGATCCTGCTGGGTTCGGAATGATTCTCGGATCAAACGCTTCCAGCGATTGCGAACGACCGCATTGCCGGTTTTCTTCGGGATCGTTACGCCCAATCTTCTGTCCGACCGGTCTTGAGTTGACGACGTTTTTTGGGCGAGCAATGCTTCTTGAGGAATCGCGAAGACGACCAAACAGTTGTCGGCGGCACATGTCCCACGTCGCAAGATCAGCGTGAACTCGCTTCCTCGAGTCACACGTTTCGCCTTCGGAAACGTGTGGCGACCGCGGGCAGTGTTCGTGGTTATTTTGGCCATCGATTCAATGCGCACTACAACTTGATCTGATCACGCACCGATTGCGGATTGCGTTCGGCGAACGTCTTGATCAATTCTTGAGACGTTTCATCGACCGATTCCGGAACGCGAACTTGCAGTTGCACGATCAAGTCGCCGGGTTGTCCCGATTTGGGCTGAATCCCTTGACCCTTCAGACGCAGCTTGCGCCCGCTACTGCTACCGGCGGGAATGTTCAGCGCGACCGAACCGGCGGGCGTTGGCACGTCGACTTTGGCGCCCAGCACAGCTTCGCTGATGGTGACAGGTAAAGTCAATTCGAGGTTCTGGCCGTGCCGTTTAAAATGTTGATGCGGGGTGGTTTTGATGATCAAAATCAAGTCACCGCGGGGACCACCGTTGGGCGACGGACTGCCTTGTTCGCGGAGACGCATCTTGGCACCTTCGGCGACACCCGGTGGAAGCGTGACGGCCAGCTTCTCGCCGTTAACGTAAAACTCGGTCTCACCGCCTTTGATGACCAGTTCCAATGGCAGCTCAAGTTCGTGCCGAACGTTCGCGCCTTTTTGCGGGGCCCGCTGACGTGTGGCCGCACCGCCAGCGTTTCTTCCGCCCGCGGCCCGGCCGCCGAGAATCTGTTCGAAAAAATCTCCGAAGCCGCCTTCGAAGTTGAATCCCCCGGCTCCGCCGCCGCTTCCGGGGCGAGCACCACCGCCGCCGCCAAAAATTTGATCGAGGTCGAGTCCGTCGAATCCACCGGGCGAGGCACCCGAATAACCGCCACCGCGGATCTTTTCAAAGTCCGAGCCATAGCGATCATACGCGGCGCGTTTCTCGTCATCGCTTAAAACGTCGTAAGCTTCTTGAATCCGCTTGAACCGGTCTTGCGCGTCTTTGCCGGGGTTTTTGTCCGGGTGATATTTTAGCGCGAGTTTTCGGTGCGCTTTCTTGATCTCGTCCTTCGACGCGTTTCGGGATACCCCCAGGATCTGATACAGGTCTTCTGACACGATGAATTAACACTATGCGGTTGAATGGAAGTCGGCCAAGCGTCTGGCTCGCCTTTTATACTGCAAGGGAGACAATCTTGGCAGGACAATCAAAACCGACGAGTCAAATGCAATCTTTGCGCCAGTTGCGGACATCCGCCGTTTGTAAACACCGCGTTTGTGCGAGACACGGCTTTCGGCAGTGTCTGTTTTATTCTGTCGTCGTGTTGGTGACGTTTGTATCGATCACCGGCTTAGGCGCGGGGCGACTCTGGGCGGCGGGCGGAACGTTAACGCTGAATCTTGTCGATGAGACGACCGACGAGCCGGTGATTTCTCGAGTGGAGTGTTTTCGTGTTCAGCCAGGCAAACGCGATAAGCCGATGCCGATTCGGCAGACCGTTGATGCGGGAATGGGGGTCGTTGTTGATCGTTCGGTACTGATGGAATTACCCGACGGTGCCTATCGTTTGCAGATTATTCGTGGTCCCGAATACCGCGTCGTCGGCGCAAGTTTTTCGCTTGAGAAGACCAGCTTGGATGAAAAAACGGTTGCGCTTCCGCGAATGATTGAAATGAAACGCGAAGGCTGGATGTCGGGAGATTGCTGCGTCGTTCCCAGCTCGAATAGTTTGCCGCTGCGTATGGCGTCCGAAGATTTGCACGTCGTAGCGGTGCTGGAGGATGTGCCTGCCAAGCCGATCCCGCACCGTGATTCGGATGAACCGATCGAGCACACGCCGACTTGGATTCGCAGTGACGTTGTATCCGCCGAAGGTTTGATTTTCTACGGAGTCGATGATGCCTTTCGATCTGAGATCGCTGCGGCGAAGTCGTCAACCGAAATGTTGGTCGCGGCATCTCGGAGCGAGCTTGCTGGTCAACTAAAGGTCGGTGTGGAAAACCCGTTTGCTTGGGAGTTGCCGGTGTGGTTGGCCAGCCAGAAATTGGACGGATTGTTTGTCATGGGCGATTGGTTGCGACTGGACAAAACGATTTATCAGGTTCGTGACGGTCGCGGTGAGCAAGCATTTTCTCTTCGCGAGCCGACACAGGTGGGGCGTTATGCCGAGCAAATTTATCGCCATCTCCTTGATGCCGGTATCGATATCGTCCCGCTCGCCGGCGGTGGTGATGATTCCGCGGGAACGCCGGTTGGGTACAACCGACTTTATGTAACCAGTCACCATGAAGCGACGAACGAAACCGGTGTGTCGCGGCCGGTCCTGCCGACATCATCACGGCAATGGTGGGACGGGGTTTGGCAGGGTCGCAGCGTGGCAACGAATGGACCGTTGCTGCGTCCACTGGTCGCCGGAACACTTCCGGGTCATGTGTTCGAAGGTCGGACCGGCGAAGTGCTGCAGTTGCACCCCGAATTAAACCTGACAGTTCGTGATCCGGTCGACTATTTGGAAGTGATTTACAACAACCAAGTCCATTACAGCGCGCGGTTGGATGAATTCGCCGAGGCTGGTGGAAGAATCCCGCCGATCGAAGCAAAGCAAAGCGGTTGGGTCATCATGCGGGTGCTGACGCTGCACGAGGGCCATTACCGGGCTGCGATGACCGCACCATGGTGGATCGAATTCGACGGAGAACGCAGAGTCAGCCAAGCGAGTGTTGAGTTTTTTCGCGCTTGGTTATCGGCGTATGAAAAGCGACTCGCGCAAACGCAGCCCGAGGCGATTGATCGAGAAGCCCCGTTCGTTCGCGCCGCCCGTCGATTTTGGACACGGCGCGCCGAACAGTCGAAGCGATGGACGGGGAGTGCGGTCGCGAAGTGACCGTCGCCTGTTGTCGCCCGTCCCGAAAGCCGCTAACCCGTGCGGCTCCGTTGCATTAGTGTTCCGCCTAGACCGAAGGTTCTGGGGCACTCGTTAGCAGACGGGGATTGGTTTCGGAGATTGCACCCAAACCGCGGCTAACGCCGTTCGGCTGATGGGGAAACCGCGGCTAACGCCGTTCGGCTGATCCTCATTTCAGGTATTGGCGAAGCACTAGCCGTCGTAGCGACCGACAACGATGCAGGCGTTGTGGCCTCCAAAACCAAAGCTATTGCTCATCGCGAGTTTGACTTCCTTTGAGGCCGCGACATTGGGGGTGTAGTTGAGGTCACACTCGGGGTCTTGGTTGTCCAAGTTGATCGTTGGGGCGATGGTTTGCGTTTCGATTGACTTGCACAAGATCACCGCTTCGATGCCACCGCTTGCGCCCAGCGAGTGACCGAGCGCGCTTTTCGTGCTACTGACGGTTGTCTTGAAGGCGTGTTCGCCGAAGACGCGTTTAATAGCTTTCGTTTCGGCGATGTCACCCAGTGGGGTGCTGGTGCCGTGGGCGTTGATGTAGTCGATTTGTTCGGGGCCAACGCCGGCGTCGGCCAGTGCCGCTGACATGGCGGCGGCGGCACCGACGCCATCGGGATCCGGCGCGGTGATGTGTCCGGCGTCGCTGGTGGTCCCATAACCGAGGACTTCACCGTAGATGTTCGCACCACGTGCGATGGCGTGATTGAGTTCTTCGAACACCAGAACTCCGGCACCTTCACCGAGGACAAATCCATCACGATCCTTGTCAAATGGTCGGCTGGCCTTGGTCGGTTCTTCGTTGCGCATCGAGAGTGCTTTCATGTTCTGAAACGCGGCCAACCCCATCCGGGTCAGAGCGGCTTCGCTGCCGCCGGTGATCACGACATCGGTTTCGTTCAGACGAATGCTACGCAGGGCGTCACCCATCGCGTTGGTGGCGCTGGCACAGGCCGTTGCGACGGCGTAGTTGGGGCCCTTCAATCCGTACGTGATCGAAATATTACCACCGGCCGCGTTGACCATCATCTTTGGAACGGTGAACGGACTCACTCGGGAAGGCCCTTTGGTCAGCATCCGTTCGATTTGGTTTTCGATTTCAACCAAGCCACCGATACCGCTACCGAGAATCACACCGCAACGAGTGCGGTCGATCGCGTCAAAATCCAACTTCGAATCGTTGACGGCTTGGTGGCCGGCGTGGACGGCGAACTGGGTGAATCGGTCGAGGCGTTTCTCTTCGCGTGGGTCGGTGATCCCTTCGAGAGAGAAATCGTAGACTTCGCCAGCAAAATGGACTTTGTATTTTTCGGTATCGACCAGCGTGATTTTTCCGACGCCACTTTCGCCCGCCGTCAATCGTTTCCAAAACTCTTGGACTTCGACGGCAAGGGGAGTGACGACACCGACGCCGGTGATCACGACGCGACGTTCACCTTTGTAAACGGTGGGAGTCGCGGTGGACGAATTAGATTCCTGGGCCATCGTGCTGCCTGCAAGAAAGAAATCGCTTCAGGTTAACCAAGTGCCGGCGGGGTGACGTCCGGCAGTGTGCCTGAAAAAAAGAAGGGGAATTTGGCATCGAAATCGGGCGATGAGCACACCTTTAAATGGCATGGCACATCGCCCGTCGCGAGTTCGGTTGGACGCGGTTTGCTTACGCGTCGTCGCCTCGAGCGTTTTCGATGAAGTCGACCGCTTCGCCGACCTTTTGGATTTTCTCAGCGGCTTCGTCAGGAATGCTGATGTTGAACTCTTCTTCGAGTTCCATCACCAATTCGACGGTGTCGAGCGAGTCGGCGCCCAAATCGTTGACGAATGAGGTTTCACGGGTGATTTTGTCTTTTTCGACGCCAAGCTGTTCAGCAACGATGTCGACCACGCGCTCTTCGACGGTAGCCATAAGCGGTTCTCCAGTTTGTTATGTTCTTTAACAGGGAAGTTCGAATGGGAGGTGGTGTGTTCAGAGCGATGCCTGGCGAAGTGCCAAACGGTGACTTTGAACTTGGGTCAGCCGATGGAGCCCATGGACGCCTCGTTGATTCGCCGAAAAGATAGGGGAAACAAGCAAAAGGCGTCAATATCCCGGGGCCGACTATGCTCGACTTAAGCGGTCAGTTCGCAACTTAGCCGGTCATTCCGCCGTCAACGACGATGGTTTGGCCGGAAATATAACCTGCGTCTTTCGAGGCCAGGAACAATACCGCCGCGGCCACGTCCTCGGGATTTCCGACGCGTTTGGCGGGAATTGTTTTTTTGACTTCTTCAAGGATCGCGGCGGGGATCGCGTCGGTCATTTCACTGGCAATGAAGCCAGGTGCGACCGCGTTGACGGTCACGCCCCGATTGACGAGTTCTTTGCTCATCGTTCGCGTCATGCCGATCATCCCGGCCTTGCTGGCCGAGTAGTTTGCTTGGCCGGGATTGCCCATCAGGCCAGAAATGCTGGCCATGTTGATGATCCGGCCGTACTTCTTGCGTCGCATGATGCCAGCCGCGGCACGGCAGCACACGAAGCAACTTGTCAGGTTGGTCGCGATCACGCTGTCCCACTCTTCGTCACTCATCCCACGCATCGTTTTGTCGCGGGTGATGCCGGCGTTGTTGACTAGGATGTCCAGGCGGCCGTGGTCTTCGGCGATTTTCTTGATCGCCGCGTCGGTCGCTTCGCGATCGGTCACGTCGCACGCCACGGCGATGCCTTTTCCGCCGGCCGCTTCGATCTCGCTAACCGTTGCCGCCAGCTTATCGGCATTGCGTGCCAAGCAAGCGACGGTCGCCCCGTTCATTCCCAGGGCAACGGCGACTGCCTTTCCGAGCCCCTGCGAGGCACCGGTGACGATTGCAACCTGATCGGTCAGGTCGGCTTTGAGACTCATTTCCATGGCGGGCATTTGGTGTTTCTAAGTCAAGGAATGTGTTGCCTAGATCGGTTTCTAGGCCGGCTCTTCGGATTTGGCCATCAGCCCTTTGCTGAGGCGTCACCGCGGCGTTCGCGACAATTTCGGTTCAACAACCGCAGCGAACGTCCGTCGGCTGAGTAAGTCGAACCCGAACGTTTGGTCTAGGCGGCGCACTAGGATTCGTCACCGAACCCGTCGGTCGGAAGCTTGCGTTGGATTCGTTTCAGTGTGCCACGAAGGACTCGGCCCGTACCGGTTTCTAGGAATCCACCGATTCCGTCGTCAATCATTCGCCGGATGGAGGCTTCCCACTGAACCGGTTCGGTGACTTGGCGGCTGAGTAATTCGCGGATCTCGTCCGCGGATTGGTGTGGTTGTGCGTCGACGTTGCTGTAGACCGGGATCTGGGTGTCTTGCATAGGCATCTCGGCCAGCGCGGCAGTCAACTTTTCGACCGCCGGTTGCATCAGCGACGTGTGGAAAGCTCCCGCGACACTCAGCCGGATGACCTTCATCGCCTTGGCTTCCAGGGCCGCTGGTTCGAGTCGATCGAGTGCGGTGGTGTGGCCAGAGACTGCGATGTTGCCGGGGCAGAGCAGGTTGGCCGGGCGAAGAACCTCGTCATCTTGGCGAACTTCGTCGCACAGCGTGGTGAGTTTATCGAGGTCCATGCCGATCACGCTCGCCATGCCGCTGCGTACGACGTCTGCGGCGGCTTGCATCGCTTCGCCACGTCGTTGGACAAGGCGAAGTGCGTCGGCAAATTCAAGTCCGCCGGCGAAGCAAACTGCGGTGTACTCGCCCAGGCTCAAACCGGCCGCCGCGGTGACTTTCTCCAGTCGTTCGGGGTGTGCCTGTTGCAGTACGCGCGCGGCCGCCATCCCAACGGTGAACAAGGCCGGTTGGCTAAATTCGGTTTGGTCCAGTTTCTCTGCCGGGCCTTCCTGACAGAGTTCGGCGAGGTCGTAGCCGAGGACTTCACCCGCCTGGGTGAACAAATCCTTGGCGGCGGGGTAGGTCTCGCAGAGCCATTTGCCCATGCCGACAGCCTGGGCCCCCTGTCCGGGAAAAAGAATCCCGACAGCATCGACGTCCATTGATGTATTGCCACTAAGAGGGAGGGAAGCACGAACCCGCCTGCGACGCACGCTCATTTGGCCCCGTCGCACCGCTGGCATGCGGTCTTTCATCGGGAGATTCCTCGGGCAAGCGACGGGACTGCTCGCTGCCATTTGCGGCGCGAAACAATTGCCCCGTACGCCCAAGGCGAACTACAACGCGGAAGCGTCGCCATCGCACGTCGGCCACAGCAGAAAGGCTGCGACGCGGTCAACACAGGCCGACAAGCGATCGGCTGCGTTCATCGATTTTTTCAGTACGCCGATGTCGCGTTTGCGGCGACTACGGTCGTTAGCGGATTACTCGTCGCGGGGCTCGACCACGGTCCGGCCCATGTAGTACCCACACTTCGGGCAGATCGTGTGCGTCGGCACCGGGCTGCTGCACTGGGGGCAATATCCGATCTGACGTTTTTTAACGTGATCGTGGCTGCGACGCTTGCCGGTTCGACTATTACTGTGTTTTCGCTTTGGGACAGCCATTGCTGTGTTTAAATAAAAGGAGGAGACGTACTGTCTGTTGTGTTTTATTTGGCCCAGCAATGTAGAAATACGTTCTCTACTTCGTCAATGCACGATTGACAGAAAGTCATTGCTTTCGCCGAGATCTGGCAAGATCGGCTGCCAGGCGGGGGCCTCCCGCTTTGCCTCGCCGGTTTCTTCGTTATCGCCAGTCGTCTCCAAACAATGCCGTGGCGGAAGCCGCCGACGGCTTTCTACCATCCCCATTTCAGAATCAGGATCAGCCGGGACGGCGTCAGCCGCGGTTTCCGACCAATCGCCGGCGCGGACGCCCGCCCGCTAACGACTTGGCTTTTCCGCCACCATCATTCCCAATCCCATCGGACTGGCCGCGAGATAGGTGAATTGAATCGCACCCAAACCGGCTTCGGTCATCATCTGCTGGCACTTCCTCAGGTCGCGGGCCCGGCCGCCCGGGGTGGCGAGGTGGATGGCGATGCGCCCCAGCGTTTCCTTTAAACTGGCTTTGCCGGGACCTAAGTACAAATCGGGGATCGCGACACGCCCCCCCGGACGGACCGCCCCGACAGCTTTGCGAAGTAATCCAGCGGCTTGTTCGTCTGAGTAGGCCGAAAGTACTTGCGCGAGAACCGCTAGGTCGAATTCTTGCTCGCCAAGCTCCGCCTCGGGCGGGTTCGCTTCGATGGTTTTCAAGCGACTCTGCAGCCCAATCGATTCGGCGGTGCTGCGAGCCGATTCCAAGGGGCCGGCAAGGTCAACGGCGGTGACCGAAGATTCTGGATCGCGGTGTGCCATCGCACAGCTCCAGACCGCCGAACCGCAGCCTAGATCAAGGATCCGCAAGCCCTGCATTCCTTCGCCACCGATATCGAGGACCTCGGCCGCCTGCATCGCCGCGGAGGTATGGATCCATTGGGTCGCCGCCAAGTCGTTGCGAAAGGACTCTGTGTCGGCTGTCGAACCGTCGTTGCTGCTCGATGCCAACTTTAGCTTTGGCAGCAGTGATTCGAATCGGCTATCGCCAAGATCTTCGTCGTATTGGCAAAGCAAATGTCCCGCACGAGCGAGCGCGTAGTCATCGCCGTACTGTTCGACATAGCCGATCGCGACCAATCCATCGAGGACCAATTGCGCGCAGTCTTCGTTGAGCGAAAGGGCCTCGCAAAGCTCGCCGAGCGAATGCTGCTTTTCTCTTAACCGCGCCGTGATTCCGGATTGTCGGGCGGTTCGCATCAGGTGCGACGCGCCGTTGATCTGCATCCAGTCTTGGTATTGCTGGACGGTGCGATCGCCGGCGCTGCGGATCGATTGGGATTGGTCGCTTTCTTGCGGGGCACTCATGCGTCTTCCTGGAGGGCGGCCAAGACTTTTTTGCACCGCCCCATCGTTCGCGAAAACTCGTCGAACGTCTGTGACTGATAGCCATCGCTGAGTGCGTTGGGCGGATCAGGGTGAACTTCCAAGATAATCCCGTCGGCACCGGCAGCCACGGCGGCAACGCTCATGTCGTGAACCATGTAGGTGTGCCCGGTCCCGTGTGAGGGGTCGATGATCACGGGCAGGTGCGTGCGTCGGTGCAGGTAAGGGACGCTGGCGAGCGGCAATGTGAATCGCGTGTGTGATTCGAAGGTACGGATGCCGCGTTCGCAAAGCATCACGTGTTCGTTGCCTTCGTTGAGGATGTATTCTGCGGCGAGCAGAAACTCGTCCATCGTGGCCGACGCGCCGCGTTTAAGTAGCACCGGTTTGCCGCTTTGGCCGACCGCTTCGAGCAGGCGGTAGTTTTGCATGTTACGCGCGCCGACTTGCAGCACGTCGGCGTAGCTGGCCACCAAGTCCACGTCGGCCGTGCCCATCACTTCGGTGAATACGGCTAGGCCGGTTTCTTCGCGGGCGGCGGCGAGAAGCTTGAGCCCCTCTTCTTTCATCCCTTGAAAGCTATACGGACTGGTGCGTGGTTTGAATGCCCCGCCGCGAAGTCCCGTTGCCCCGGCAGCCTTGACCGCGCGGGCGCTCGACATCAATTGCTCTTCACTTTCGACGCTGCAAGGACCGGCAATGAATCCGACGCTTCCCGCACCGGCAGAAAAGTCAAGAATGTCGACGCGGCTCGGTTCTGGCCGCACTTCTCGACTGGCCATCTTGTAGGGGGCCGAAATCGGTGTGACGCCACTGACGCCGGGGCTGCTTTCGATTGAGTCTTTGAAATCCGAACGCTTGTCCCCGATCGCGGCAATCACGGTTCGCTCGGTGCCAACAATGATGCTCGATTTGAGGCCCATCGATTCGACTTTCTTCGCAACCGCATCGATTTGTTCCTGCGTCGCGTTCTGCTCCATTATCACAATCATGGAATGATCCGGACAAAGCCGGTGGTTAGTGGGGAAAGGGACTTAAGTCATAAGATTGCCGCCAACATGCTAGCCGGAACCCGCCGAGTTCGATACTCGGTCATGTGGGATCTCGCTGGAATCGAAGGCGACGAAAGGCACGTGCAGGAAAACCGCGGTCGTTCCCGTCGCGTCATGGATCGATCGGTCCTTCGACGTTCACGGTGCAGATTGTCTGCGGGTACGTTTGCTTGCCGTGCATCGACAAGCGAGCTATCCACACGGCGCAATGATGCTACCGGTGGGCCCAACGCTACAGATTCCGACGATGAGAGTTTTACTACCGCGCGTAGCTTAGAAGTTGGTCGATATAGACCGTCGGGGATACTCGAAACCCGCCTACAAATGCTCGTTCAAATGGCTGTCCGCTCGAAAGCAAGCGGAAGGTCGCGTCGAGTGATTTGCGTCGATTTCGGTCAAGCATAGTCATTGCGATGGCGGTTCCAAAGGCGTCGGCCTGCTCTGGGGTCAAACGATTTTCCAGAAAGGCTTTGGCGTTTTTTACCGAGGACGCGGCTTCGGCAATCTTGGTTCGCAGTTTTGCCTGGTCCGCTCTACTTTTGGCTGTTTGCTGCATCGCGCGGGCTGAACCCAACCCCTCGGCAAACCATCGGGGGACGTCTGACCCACGACTGGCAACGGCCAGGCTAATCACCGGGCTGAGCAGCCGATCCTCGATCGCTTCCTCGTCATCTTGGCCGGTCGCAACGGTCACCAAGTACGCGTCTTCAACGTTGTAGCTCCAGTGTGATGCCCAGTCGCTTGGAATACTGCGACGCTCGACCATCTTCGCGAATTCGCTGTAGTCGTAGCGTTTGGGGAGGACGAAGAGGGTCGCTTTCCCATGGAAGTAATCTTCGCTATTGCCGGAGCTCGCTTTGACCACCGTTTTGGCAATCGTCAGGTTGTTCTCGGCTTGCCGACCGACGAGTTCGAGGGTCGCGGGGGTCGTCGGTCCAATGACACGGAAATGTTCGGTGTGATGTTCTTCGGCGGGGCCGCTGCCGGCGAGCTTGAGGTTTTTGTCGGCGAGTTCGGCACGGCGTGAGCTGACTTCGGCACTGGTCGCATTGGCTACCCAGGCCATCCGGGCCATCACTTTGATCGGTTGTCTTTCTTCGGCATCCAACTTCGCACCTTCGTCAATCCATTTGCTGATCAACGCAATCGATTGATCGGAAAGCGGTGGGCGTCCGACTGGCATTCTTGCCCCGTCTGCGGCAGTTCCACGAAGTTTTTGAATCAACAAACTTGCTTCGCCACGCCCCGGCGTGATCACCGGGCCGCTATCACCGCCACGTAGCAAACGCGCGAACTGGTCCATTTCCAGTCCACCACGGGTTTGCATTGCGTCGATGTGACAGCCGCTGCAGTTTTCGACCAGCAGGGGGGCGACTTCGGCGGCAAAGCTGACGGTTTCGCCGCCGGATGCTTTGGTGATCGTTGGCGTTGGGGCGGCGGCCATCGCGGGCTCCCGCGTGGTTCCCGCCCCGGCAATCGTCGCATTGGGATCTTCGCCATCAAACTTCGCCCCTTGAAGCACCCAATCTTTCAGTGTCTTCAGCTCTTCCGGTGAGACGCGACCGCCTCCACGCGGCATGTCCCCGGTTTCGATCGTTTCGATCAAACGGCTGCCGACGACATCCCCGGCGAAGACAACGACGCCTTCCGGCGGACCTTTCATCAAGACCGCATAGCTGGCCAGAGAGAATCGACCCTGGCTGCGATTGACGTGACAACTGCCACACTTGGCGGACAAAATCGGTGCGACATCGTCTTTAAAGCTGACCAAGTCACCAGCCATACCATCCGGCGACATCGGTTTTGAATCCGATGTTGCGGTTGGTCGCGAAGGCTTGCGAAACGGAGGTAGCGAGGCGCCTTCGAGTTCTAGCATTGCGTGAGTTTTCGAGAGCGCTTTTATGTGCCCGTCGATCGCATCGAACAGCTCGGGGCTGTCACTTTCGAGAATCCGGTTAACTTGATCGAGTGCCTTGCGAAGGTCTGTCTCGGCCTGGGAGATCTTTTGTTCGAACAGATTCTTATTTGCTCGATTAATCGTCGATGACAGGTTCAGCACCATCGCACGCTGTCGTCGATCGAGTTCTGCTCCGCGACAACCAGAAGGCACCAAGCTAAAAATCGCGGCAACCAAGGCCACGGCGACGACTGCTTTGACGAGGTGGTTGGGCACGCGAATGGACATGGCGACGAGTGATCGGTGGCGAGGTGAAAAGCGAGACGATGGAGAACAGCAGGTGCCTTGTCGAAAGCGAAAGCGAACCGATCGGTTTGAGCCACGGTCCGTTTATGAAGCTTAACCGACATGCATCCCCGAGTGACAAACGCACGAGACCCCGTGGTGGGCCCAAAAAATAGGACGCCCCACAGGAAACTCCCGTTCACCGGCGGGCGAACGACTCGGCGGCCGCAAGAAGACACTGGTGTTCCGGCATCATTTGAAACTGGGATCAGCCGAATGACGTTCTCCACGGTTTCGGTGCAATAATCGGAACCGGTGCCGGTCGGCTGACAGGTTGACCCCGAACGTTGGGTCGAGGCGGAGTCTAATTCGACGCGTACCCGTTGGGATGGTTCTGATGCCACCTCCACGCCGTCTCGACGATCTGGCGAACGTCGGTGTACTTGGGCGTCCAGTCCAGCCATTTTTTGGCGAGGGACGCGTCGGCAACTAGTTCTGGTGGGTCTCCGGCGCGGCGTTCTCCCATCACTTCTGGGATCGCGTGTCCGGTCACGTCGCGACAAGCGTCGATGATCTCTCGTACGCTGGTTCCCCGTCCGGTACCCAGGTTCACACAAATTCCCTTGCCGGGTTCAAGACGTTCCAAGGCCGCGAGGTGTGCGGCGCCGAGGTCATCAACATGGATATAGTCCCGAATACAAGTTCCGTCAGGCGTCGCGTAGTCATCTCCGAAAACGGTGATGTGTTTGCGTTGCCCCAAGGCGACTTGGAGAACGATGGGGATCAAGTGTGTCTCCGGATCATGGTCTTCGCCGATCGTCCCATCCGGACGGGCGCCCGCGGCGTTGAAGTAACGCAATGCCGCATAGCCGAATCCATAAGCCGCGGCGTAGTCCGCCAGCGCTTGCTCGAACACAAGTTTGGTAAAGCCGTAGGGATTGATCGGTTGTTGCAACGTTGTTTCGGCGATCGGGATGACCTCCGGTTCCCCGTAGGTGGCCGTGGTACTGCTGAAGACAATCTTCTTGACGTTGGCTTCACGCATCGCATCAAGAAGATCCACGGCGGCGATGACATTGTTGCGATAGTAAAGCGCCGGATCGTTGACGGACTCATTGACGAGCGCGAACGCGGCGAAGTGCATGACCGCGTCAATGTTCTTTTCCTTTAGAACGCCAACGAGCGTGTTCCGATCGGACAGTTCGCCCTCGACCAGCATGCCGTCTGGTACCGCTTGGCGATGGCCCCGTGAAAGGTTGTCGTAAACGGTGACCGTGTGGCCGGCATCAAGTAGTAGCCGCACGGCGTGCGATCCGATGTATCCGGCTCCACCGACGATTAGAAGGTTCATGATGTGCTGTAAAATCGAATGAGGTTGTTGGGAACTGCGTGCAGGAATCGGCGTGCTCGCTCGGTCGCGACAGTTTAACTGGACAGCTGCGGACGAATCAGGCCCGATAACTTATCGCGAACCAAAGTCATCAATCCTTTGTCGCCAGATCCGGCAAAGTCGATCGGCGGCGTTGGTCGATTCTCAAGAATACTGCCAATTCTGTGATTCGTGACCATTACTGTTGATGTTGAAAGGCCGTGGCCAAACGAAAAACCAAACTTCAGTTGCTGCAGCAGACCGGCCCGTCGGAAAAGCCCCGTCAATCGGCACAATCGGTGCGGGAAGATTTCTTGAATTACCTCCGCGGGGAGTGCCATTTAGCCGACAATACGGTTTCCGCCTACGGGCGCGATCTGACGCGTTTCATCGAATGGCTGGGCGAGCGGCGTTTGGACGCGATCCGCGTCGGCGATTTGACCGACTTTATGGCTTGCTTGCTCGATTCGAAACTTGCACCGGCATCGGTGTCACGGGCCGTCGTCGCGGTGCGCACGTTCTTTAAGTATCTGCAGCTGGAAGGCATCGTTACCGAAAACCCAGCCGAGTTGTTGGCAGCGCAAAAACTTTGGCAGCGCGTCCCCGGCGTTCTGACTCGGCGACAGGTCGACGCTTTTCTTGGCGCGCCGCGAAAGATCGACACGTTCTGGCAACGCGACAAGGCGATGCTGGAAGTGCTTTACGCGACCGGTTGCCGAGCCAGTGAAGTGTGCACGCTTCGTCTCCAAGATCTCTCACTCGACCAGAAGTACTTGAAGTGTACCGGCAAAGGCGGCAAGCAGCGGATGGTTCCGATCGGCTGCAAGGCGATCGAGGCGATCAAGTTTTACTGTGAGACGTTACGCGATGAACTTGCCGTCAAGCGTGATCATCAACACAACGAGTTGTTTCTTTCGCGGAACGGTCGCCCGCTTGATCGGATTCAGCTCTGGCGGCTCGTCAAGTTTTATGCCCGGCGTGCCGGCATCGAAAGCGACATCAGTCCGCACTCGCTGCGGCATAGCTTTGCGACCCACTTGCTCGCCGGCGGCGCCGATCTTCGTCAAGTTCAAGAAATGCTCGGGCACGCAAGTATTCAAACCACTCAGATTTACACCCACGTCGAGCATTCGCGGTTAAAGAAAGTTCATCAGCAGTTTCATCCCCGCGCGTAGCTCGAGCACGGTTGCGGCATGCCCTCTTGGCATCCAACCAAATCTCTAGCCAAACTGTTTACCCAGGATCGTGGCGACGTTTCCGGCCAGCGTGTTGACGGTACCTTTGCCGTCAGGGTAAAGCCTCGAACTTAGCCAGACAAACACCAGTTCTTTGGTCGGATCGATCCAAAGTACGGTTCCGGTAAAACCGCCGTGTCCGAATGCTTGTTCGGAAAACGCTTGTCCCCGGTTGCGTGAATACGGTGATCGATGATCCCAGCCCAACGCTCGGGTGCCGCGCGGCTCGCTTGCGGGCACCGGATGCGGATGGCTCATCCAACGTAACGTCGACTCCTTCATCCAGTCCGACTCGCCTCGCGAAGCTGCCAGCAACGCTTGCCCGAATTTGGTCAGATCGTCGGCTGTCGAAAATAGGCCGGCGTGCCCTGCGACGCCCCCCATTGCGTGAGCCCTTGGGTCATGGACACGCCCCCAGACCCAGCCGTCATCGTCGTTTTCGGTTGGCGCGATTCGTGGTTTCAGTGCGGCCGGCGGGTTGAACCCCGTGTCTGGCATTTGCAGCGGTTGGAAAATTCGTTCGGAAGCGAATCGATCAATCGTCGTACCGCTGATTCGTTCGACGAGCTTTCCGAGCACGATGAAACCAACGTCGGAATAGGAGAACTTGATTCCAGGCTCGGAACGTAGACCCAACCCGCAAATGTTCTCCCATGCAATTTCGGACCCGCTCAGGTAATCGGCCAGAGCGTTGTCGGGCGTTAAGCCGCTGGTGTGCAATAGACACTGTTCGACCGTGATGGCGTCTTTGCCGCGGCCTTTGAACTCTGGCAAATAGTGCTTCACGGTAGCTTTGGGATCAATGTTGCCGTCCTGGTAAAGCAACGCTACCGACGTCGCGGTCGCGACCGATTTGGTGATCGACGCGAGATCAAAAACGGTGTCATCGGTCAGCTTGGTCAGATCGGGAGAAAGCCAGCGGTGGCCAAATGTTTGTCGGTAGTGGATCTGGCCACGGCCGGCACAACTCACCACGGCCCCGGGAAGATCACCCGCGGTTATCGCGCCGGCGATCAACGTTTCGATTTCGCCCAAGTTGAATTCGTCGGCTTGCAATCGCGGCAAGCTCGCTCCCGGCCAACAAAAGCCGGCGGCAATCGAGACACCAAGTCCGGCGGACATCATTTGGCGTCGAGTGCACATGCTCGGCTGTTCTTGGGGTGCTTTCGACTTTATTTCCGCCCGCAAGGTGTGCGTATTCATTGGGTCAAGTTTAGGAAAGAGAATCTGCGATGGGGATCGGATCGTTCAGTGATTCAATCCAACAAAGGACACGCTCGGTAAATTCGGATTCGCTTTCACCGATCGTTTCGAGTTTGTGTTTCGGTGTCGCGGTCAGGTAATCACGGAGAACTTTCAAGCAGTGATTAAGTTGTTCCAAGATGGACTGTTGTACGTCATCGCTGATCGGTTCAAGTTCTAGCCGAAGCCGACTTGCGACATTTTCCCGCTGATCGGCGTTCTGTTGAGATTCTTTGCGAATCAAACACAGCCGTCTTCTATCGGCACGGTAAAGATTTGAAAGAGAAAATACGCGGCGCAGTTGCCGCTGCGTATCAAATTGGAACACAGGGTCCTGGTCCCAATATAAACTGACGCGTCCATCGGGGCGGAATCCCACGACAACCTCCAGATCAGGTCGTCCGGTTTGGCACGGGGCATCCCTATTCACGTCAGCCCTGTGGACCCAAATTCGACCGCGGATTGGCATTGCGGTTCCGTCTCGCAATAAATCTTCGCGGTCTTGTGTGTTTTTTGCCATGACAGATGAAATTGTTCGCAATCGTTTGGAGATGCAGCCGACGTTTCGAGTTCAACTTCCCTGGCAGATGGACGAAACTAAACGGAGAATCCGAGCGGCGGTACGAAGCCAAGAGATGGCGCCGTTTGCCGAGACTGCTGGAACGGTCGTTGATTTTAAGGTTGACCCTTCCGAGCGACGGTTTTGGTCGCCTCACCTTTCGATTCAATTGAACCCAAGTGATTCACAAAAGTCTACCGAGGCGTTTTGTCGGTTTTCGCCACGACCTGAAATTTGGACCATGGTGATGGCCGTTTACTTAATGGCCGCTTGTACCATGTTCGGTGCTTTGATTTACGGGTTGGTCCAATGGATGATGAAGGATCCGCCATGGGCGATTGCCGTCGTCCCTGTGTCGCTTGGCGTGATCACGGGACTGCACCTTGTCAGTGTTGTCGGGCAAAATTGGAGTCGTGATCAAATGGTAGTGCTCAAGCATCGTTGGGAACGCACACTCGAACTCGCGAAACGGAGTGAACCTGATTCTGATCATCTCACGGACTGACCTTTGCTTCCCCATCAAGTAGACAACCTCATGAAACCATCACTTGTTTTTACGCTCGTTTTGTTGTGCTCACTCTCGGTCGGCAAGACGCATGCCGATGATGATTCGCGACCACCGAATTTTGTGTTCATCATCGCCGATGATTGTACGTTTCGAGACATCGGCTGCTACGGCGGGCAAGCTCATACGCCCAACATTGATGCCCTCGCTACCGAGGGCATGCGACTGACCGAGTGTTATCAAGCGGCGCCGATGTGTTCGCCGACTCGACATAACATCTACACCGGTTTGTATCCCGTCCGCAGCGGCGCGTATCCAAATCACACCTTTGCCAAAGACGGAACGAAGAGCATCGCGCATTACCTTGCCCCGCTCGACTATCGCGTCGCGCTGAGCGGCAAGACGCATATCGGTCCGAAAGAAGTTTTTCCGTTTGAATACAGCGGGAAGAAGAATCCAGATATGGATGCCGTCGACGGTTTGTTTTCCGAGTGTGCAAAAGCCAGAACACCATTTTGCCTGCTTGCTTGTTCGAACGAACCGCACTCGCCTTGGAACAAAGGCGACTCATCTCGCTACCCGGTCGACGAAATTGAACTGCCTCCGTACTTAGTTGATACGCCTGTGGTGCGAGAAAATTTCGCACGCTATCTCGCCGAGATTACCTATTTCGACGATCAAGTTGGTCAAATTCTTGAGCGACTTGAACGCCACGGTTTGACGGAGAACACCGTCGTAATGGTCGTTTCCGAACAAGGTAATTCATTTCCATTTGCCAAATGGACTTGCTACTCCAGCGGACTTCAGTCGGCGATGGTCGTTCGTTGGCCAGGAAAGATCCAGGCGGGAAGCACTTCTGATGCAATGGTCGAATATGTTGACATCACCCCAACATTTATCGAAGCCGCCGGTTTGCCGGCGCAGGAAAACCTTGACGGCAAGAGTTTTCTGCCGGTACTGCGAGGCGAAGCGAAGCAGCACAAGACACATTCCTATGGTCTCATGACGACGCGAGGTATCATCGCCGGCAGCGATTTATTTGCCATCCGAACGGTGCGAGATGATCGCTATCGCCTGATCTGGAACCTCAATCACGATGCAACTTTCACGAATGCTTGTACCGAAGCTGACTACTTTCGGTCGATGCAGCGATTCGCGAATTCTGGCGATGCCAATGCAAAAGAATTGGTTGATCGCTATATGCACCGACCCGAATACGAATTGTTTGATTGTCAGGCAGACCCGTTGGAAATGAATAACTTGGCGCAAGATCCGGCGCACGCCGAACATGTCGAGCGATTGAAGTCGACGCTACTCGCCTGGATGGAGGAGCAAGGTGATGAAGGAGTGAAAACGGAACGCGATGCGATCTTGCATCAGTCACGCTACAAGAAGTTCGATTCCGCCGAAGCCTTCAAGGTTTATCGCCGGGCGGTGCGAAATCGCAAGAAAAATCCAATTGACTGATCGCAACAAAGTGGTCGATAGCCATAAAAAAACGTCAGCGAGGGACGGCTGCCACTCGCTGACGTGATGGATTATTGCCAATCATTCGTGGCGGTCGACGGTACCGGGGGACGCTTGGCAGTTTTCATGTCCTGCCGAACGCGAAGCCCCGCTTGGTGGTCTAACTAGCTCCGGCGACGACGGCGCAAGACCATGATGCTCGATAGGGCTCCCATCGCGGCAAGGGCACTTGGCTCTGGAACCGCACTCACGTTGCCAACCACAAAACGCAATGTCCCGAAGTCACTCACCGAACCACCAGAAGCGAAGTCGGCGGTCGCGGTGACCCCGATGTCGTAGGTACCTGCTTCGGTAAACCCATAGTTGTAGTGATCATGCCCGCCGATTGACAGGGCCAGGGTGTCCGTCGCATCGAGACCGTTGTTGCTCTGCCAGAACACGTTTAAACCGCCAAGTGGCGAGCTTTGCCAGAGCGCGAATTCCCCTGGGCCGCTGAATGAAGTCATTGTCAAGCTGGCCCCGCTAAACGTCCCGTCAAGCTCTTCGGTTGCGATACCCAGAAACGGCACGCCCGGCGTGTTGGACTGTGGCAAAACCCAGACAGGATCTCCCGCGGTGGTCCCCAAAAACGGGATGCTACCAGTCGTCTCTACCATTGTGTTTTGACCGACACGAACGAACGCCTCATCGGGAGCGTACTCGGCATCGCCTACCAATGGCGTCCCGTCTAGCACTGCACCATTGCCGAAGTGGTAATGCAGTTCGAGTTCGCTGCCGTCATAGGCAAGCCCGATATCGCCGTGGCCGAGGGTGTATTCAACCGCCTCCGCATGCGCGACTGAGGAGCAGATCGAGACCGCCAAGATTGACATTAACTGAAAGAACAGAATCTTTTTCATTTCAAAACCGTGTTGTAAATAAGTTCAAAGCTCTCTTGCGTAAATTCAATGCAAGCCAATCGAAAACCAATCGGTTGCGAGTTGTCACGTCGCGTTCACGATGTCGAGACGCATCGTGTCATCGCGGCGTAGCATGTCATTCCGTTGATCGGGAACGGTCGTCGTCTACGACGACTAAAGGTGGGGTCGTTAGGAGCCAAGGTTGCGTTGGCTTTCATCGCTCCGCCACGCATGTGTATGGGACGAAGCGTTCGTTCTTTTTGGTTCAATTGGCCATGGATTCACTTGGTTTATTGCGGTACTACCAAGGCGAACTCCATTCGGCACATCAAAAAATCGAGATGAAACGCCGCGTTAAGGAACTTCCTCGATAATCTCTCGCCCATTCCGGCTGCCCAACGCCCAATACAACTCACGGTCGATTGACTCGCTGATAAAGCGAACGCTTCCGTCAGTCATCGAGATATTGACGCCGCCGGTATGGTGGCTACTTAATGTCACCAAGTTCATTCCGTCATCTTCGCCGCCGTAGACATGGCAGTTCCGATGGTTGATCGGGATGACTGGCATGAAGTGGTTGCCTGCGAATGTCCAGCCGGAGATCCACGCGTGACCATGGCTCTTGCTGTAGTCGGCATCCGCTAAGGTGACGCTTTTGCAGTAACGCACCCAGCTGTCCAGGGTTCGTGACCGAGACGAGCCACCACAAAATGATTGCATCGCGATCGGCGTCGCCGGCGAGATTTGGCTTCCGCCAAAAACGTTGCTTGATTCGAAGACGCTGGCAATCATTCGTTCGCCCACGGCAAAGGTGTTGGAAAGGCCGTCGGTGATGTCAGCGAAACGAATGCGAGGTTGTTGCCACTGGTCACCGGACGTCGGGTTCAATAATCCGATCACGCCGTTTTGGCGTGTCACGTCGGAAGAGCTTTCCGGACCGCGTGAATCTCGTGGCCAACCGATGTTGCCCGCATAGCTTCCCGGGGCCGTTGAAACGCCCAGGGAAAGCTGCGGTACCGATTGCGGATCGCTTGGGCAAAGGTATGCCGAGATCATTGCACCGGCGGCTTCGGCATCCACATGCGAAGGTGATATCGAGTAATCCCGGTACTCCGAGTCGTAGACGTAGTCGGTCCGATCGGATAGCGATTCCTCGAAATGGATTCGCTGGTGTAACGCAGTTTGCTCGATTTGTGGAAGGATCCGGGCGAGCCAGCTATGGAAACCGCTTCCGGCACCGCCGGGATGCTGGTCCGCACCGGTCATGCTGTAGGGCAGACTGCGGTGCACGCTGTGGTAATTGTGAAGTGCCAGGGTGACTTGGCGAAGATTGTTTTGGCACATCATCCGTCGCGCCGCTTCGCGGGCGGATTGGACTGCCGGCAAAAGCAAGCCTACCAAAATACCGATGATCGCAATGACCACCAATAACTCCACCAATGTAAAAGCACGACGAGACCGATCATTGATCTGAATCACGTTCATGGTTGTACCAACTGAATCTGGTTTGTTAAGCGAAGGAATTCTTAGAACCCATTGAAGAGCCCCGCGGCGCGTGCGTTTCTCTCGACACGGTTTGGTCGGACCTCAAGTCGACATGCAACGCACGTCGCGCGGGGCCGCAGAATGGGGGTCTGCGAACAGCGTTTGCACAAACGCCGGCAGACAAGCGAAAGAGAGATTGCGAAAGAACGCACACGACGTCGCATCGGCGGCACATGTTGACGTGGCAAAATGTATGCGACGTCAGCGCGTGAGGCTTTGCAGCTCGCGTGTCAAATTAACGCAATGCCTAGGCACCGAATGTCGGTGGTCCACGGTTTGGTGGCAGCTTCGCGAATTCATCGTGAGCTTGCAGCACCAGCTTCGGCGAATCTTGCCGACGGGGGACAAAAGCAATTTGAGGACTCGAAAGATTAGCCAGTTCGCCGACAGGAGCGACGACAGACTGGCAAATTGGGCAGTCGTTCGAATCGTGATCGACCGGAGGAGACGGGCGCTGTCCGTTCAGCGGCTGAGCAGACTCGCCGCAGGAACGCGCCAGATCGTGGTGGCAGCAATCGTGGGGGAGGTCGGCAGTCCCGGAGGGACCGTCGAGCTCGCCCATCGATAGGCTCGACACGTCATTGCAGCAATCTGAGTGGACACAGCTAGCGACATGCATCCACGCAGGAACCTGCCCAAACACCAAGAAGGTGCAAAGCAGAGTCGTCGTGAAATGTCGGTATGCTGAAGCCACTGGGCTATTTACCGCTGAAAGTTGAAAGGCCGTCTGAGAATTATTGCGAAGTCCGGCCAACGACTGGACCTCATACGATCGTATGGGGACCAGGGTTCGTCAAGTCCATTTTTCGGCGTAACCCGCTCAATCCGACGCGGACCGCGGGCGTGATCAGAAGTGAATGTGCCACCGCGTTCGCTGACCGCCGTGTTCGCAGTACGGAGTTAGACCGCCGTGTCCGGGGCGGCAATGTAGGATTGTTGCCAACGGTCAATCATTTCCGCCGAACCCGATTTGCGGTGGATTAACACGCGGTACCTCAACCGCACGTCGCTATGCTCGGGCAGCATCACGGCATCTGGTCCGGGCCAGACTGGGTTTTGCATGCTTCGTGCGGATCGCAAAATCCACGGCTGTGGATAACCAACTGATTGCGGGTGGGTCAGGACGGTGATTGAATGATCTGACTGTTCAGAGAAGCTGCCACGAAAGCTCATCCAAGGCGACGGCGGAACCGACGCGAACGCCGGTTGCTCCGGTCCGTTCTGACTGACGAAGGCAAGGTCATCGGGAAGTTTGGTTCGCAACGAAAAACCACCGTATCCTTTGGCATCATCGGATCCTCCAATACGGGTGTTCGGATGCGTGGCGCGTAACCGGATGTCGATGTCGAATTGTCGTCGGTCGTCGCTGTCGGGAAAAAAGGTCAGACGCGTTTGCTCGGTCACGACCGGCAGCTGGCCATTTCGAAAGTCGGGTGACTTCCAGTCCACGACGAGACGTAGCATCGCGGCCCCGTCGTCAAGTGAACTCGGCTCGCACTCGCGAACATCCCAGGTGAAGCGACGAAGCATCCATCCGTCGCCAATCGTATTGCCGTCAACGGTGAGTTGATGCCATGCCCAGAAAATCCCGCGGTGATGCAGGTGATCGCTGGGGAAGTCTTCTGTTAGCGGGTTTCCGTCGAGGTCGTTGATCGGGTGAAGATAATTCGAACACGGGGGCGCGTCGCCTCGCTGGGCCGTTTCGCGTTGATAGAAACCAACACGCCGGTCACCCGAATGAATCCAGATTCCTCGGTCGGTCGATTCAAGTCGAATGGCTTGTTGAGTCATGGTCACTCATTTACTCGGTATCGGAGTCTTGGCTATCCCGGTCTCGATCTCGCATGGAATTCTAGACGGCGACTAATGGCACGATCAGCCGGAAGCGAACTCTCGCTTGCGATCGTCGCGACAGTTTACAGGAACGGCGCGATGACAAGACTGGTGATGGCCAGGACCTTGATCAAGATATTTAGCGACGGGCCCGACGTGTCTTTGAAGGGGTCGCCGACCGTATCGCCGATCACGCAGGCGTGGTGAGTGCCGGAACCTTTGCCACCCAGGTTTCCTTGTTCGACATACTTCTTCGCGTTGTCCCAGGCCCCGCCCGAATTGCTCAATAGTATCGCCAGTAGCACACCGGTTAGCATCGCCCCGACGAGCAAGCCCCCCAGGGCTTCCGGTCCGATCAAAAACCCGACGAGCGGAGGTGTAGCCATAGCAATCACGGCAGGTAGCGGCGTTCGCTTCAGTGCCGCACCGCCGGCGATCCGGATGCAACTGGCGTGATCAGGTTTCGCGTCTCCTTCCATCAGACCGGGGATTTCCCGGAATTGCCGACGGATCTCTTCGACCATTTCTTTGGCCGCATCGCCGACCGCCTTCAGTGTTAATGCACTGAAAAGAAACGGCAGCATCCCGCCGATAAACATTCCTGCCAGCACGATTGGGCTGTCGACCGGCATCCCGGCAGAGGAATCGATCACTTCCATGTAAGCACTGATCACGGCAAGTGAGGTCAGCGCGGCGGCCCCAATCGCAAAGCCTTTGCCGACAGCCGCCGTGGTGTTACCGACTTCGTCGAGTTCGTCGGTGATTTTTCGAGTTTCGGCGCCCATGCCGGACATCTCGGCGATGCCGCCGGCGTTGTCGGCGACCGGGCCGTACGCGTCGACGGTCATGATCATTCCGACCGTTGCGAGCATGCCAACCGCGGCCATCGCGACGCCGTACAAACCGGCAAGGTGTGTGGCCAGCAAAATCGCACCGGCGATCGAGAAAATTGGAATCGCGATCGACTCCATTCCCACGGCCACGCCACTGATGATCACCGTCGCCGATCCCGTTTCGCCCGCTTCGGCGATTCGTTCGACCTTTCGGCCACGAGTGTAGTACTCGGTCGACAAACCGATCACGACGCCGGCAACCGTTCCTGCGACCACCGCCCAGCCAACATTCCAATTGATCCCTAGCAACCAAAGCGTGATGAAGATCGCCGGCAGGAACAGTCCGCTCGATCCGACCAATCCGAAACGCAGTGCCGTCGCAGCCGATTTTGCTGCCATCGGCTTCATCACAAACATGGTGGCGATCGAAACCACCAAGCCAATCGAAGCGAGCGCCAGCGGAAATATCTGCAGCGACGTTCGGCCTCCCAAGGCATCCGCGTTCGCGTCTGATAGCACCAAGGCGATCGCGAGCGCCGACACCATTGAACCGCAATAGGATTCAAAAATGTCCGCTCCCATCCCCGCGACATCGCCAACATTGTCCCCGACATTATCGGCGATCACACCAGGATTCCGCGGGTCGTCTTCGGGGATGTCCGCTTCGACTTTGCCAACTAAGTCGGCACCGACGTCAGCGCACTTGGTGAAAATGCCTCCGCCAACGCGGGCGAACAACGCGACCAGCGAGGCCCCCATGCCGAAAGAGCTAAATAGCTGCATCGATTGATCATTCGCGCCAAGAACACAGTACAGCCCGCCGAGCCCAATCAGGCCGACCGCTGCGACGGTCAATCCCATCACGCAGCCGCTCATACAAGCGACGGCAAACGCTTCGACACTGCCAGATTCCTTTGCGGCCACCGCCGTGCGGCTGTTCGCTTGCGTCGCCGTCAACATGCCAACCAGTCCAGCGATCGATGACCCAACCGCACCTAAGACAAACGCGATTGACGCGTTAGGCGAAATCAAAACCGCCATGGCGATGCCGACCAACACCACGACCGTCGCCAGCACCGAGTATTGCTGACGCAAATAAACGATCGCGCCGAGCCGAATCGCGCCGGCGATCTCACGGACCTGTGCGTCACCGTCGGGCCGACCTCGGATCATCAGCATGATCGCAAACGCGGCAGCTAACCCCAAGACACCGATGATCGGAACCAACCAAGCGAGATCCATGGCCTTCGTACTCCAGATGCAGATCAAAGTCGACGCACTGGAAATTCAACTTACGCGATGGAAATCCCCGTTGCAAACAGCGCAAGGCGAGACTGCAAGCCTTTTTTCGCTTTCGTTTTGCTCGCAAAAAGGGTGTGGATCTAACCCTCGCCTGTTTTCATTCCAAGCTGTTTCATCTTGCGATACAGGTTCGATCGGTGCAGTTCCATCCGCTCGGCCGCTTCGGTCATGTTGCCGCTGCAGCGATCGATTGAGGACAGGATATGGCTGATTTGAAATTGTCGTGTCGCCTCGGCAAGCGAGTCAATTCCGTTCAAGTTGATGGAGGCAAGTTCCGAAGATTCGCCGCCAAGGGCTTGTCCGTCCATCGAACGCAATTCCAAGTCCGCCGCTTGGATCACATCGCCGCTGGTCAAGTAGCACACCCGTTCGATAGTGTTGCGAAGCTCGCGCACGTTGCCGGGCCAAGGGTGGGAAAGCATCGCCGCTTTGGCGGATTCGGCGAGCGTTGGCACTTGGCGACCAATCTCGTAACAAAAGTGCTGCATAAAATGCTCGGCCAATAGCAAGATATCCGTTCCACGTTTGGCGAGGTCGGGGAGAACCAGCGAGACGACGTTTAGTCGAAAGAACAGATCCTCGCGAAAACGTTTCTCTGCGATCAATTGCTCCAGCGGTTGGTTCGTTGCCGCGATGACTCGGACATCCACCGGGATCGGGACGCTCCCCCCGACGCGGACGACCTCACGCTGTTCGAGGACACGCAGCAGTTTGGCTTGACCGCCGGGGCTCATATCGCCGACTTCGTCGAGAAACAACGTGCCGCCACTGGCGAGTTCGAACTTGCCGACCCGAGTCGAATTGGCATCGGTGAAGGATCCTTTTTCATGACCGAAAAGTTCGCTTTCGAGCAGCGATTCGACCAGCGCGGCGCAGTTGACGGCGACGAAGGGTTCGCCACGCCGATCACTTTCGTAATGGATATGTCGGGCTACCACTTCTTTACCCGTTCCATTACTGCCGAGGATCATCACGGTCAAATCGGTTCCCGCGACGCGTGTCCCCGATTGACGGATGGCGACGATGTCGGGGTGTTCGCCGACGAGTGGGCTGCTGTTGGCGGCATCGCGAACCAAACGATCACGTGAAGCGGTCAATCGCTTTTGAGCACGAAGTGCTTCGATCGCGCCGGCGGCATGCAAGGCAAGATCATTGAGCAGCGATACGTGCGACTCGGTAAACGAGTTCTCCTGATGATTGATTGCTTCGAACACACCGATTGTTTCACCACGCTGGCCGATCAAGGGCACCGCGACCAACGACGTTGTTTGAAAGTCAAGCGATTGATCGACCGATCGGTTGACGCGTGATTCGTCGTCGTCCCCGCCGTTCCAAATCTTCGGCTCGCCGGTCGCCAACACTTCGCCCACAATGCCCGCGTCGTCCGAGATAACGAGTGGATCCTCGATCCCGACGGAAGGTTTGCCAACCAATTTCTTACGTCGCTTATCCCACAAGAAGATACTGACACGCTGGCAACTGAGCAGCTTAATTGCGGTCTCGGCAATTTCGTTGAGCAGCGAATCTTCGTCGCTGGTCGGGAGCAATTGGTTGCGTTGCCACTGCGCCGATGCACGCAGGACCTGCGAGAGTTGATGTACCCGCTCACGCTGCCGTTGGCACTGACCTGCCAAGGCAACATGTCGGAGAAAAATTTCGCCCGTCCGCGAGAGTTCGGATCGACTGGCGGAATCGTTTGCCAGGTACAGCACCAAGCACGTCGGGCGATCAACCGGCTGCGAGGCCTCGGTCGACGGTGCAATGCTCGGGACGACCATCCACGAATGATGCATCACGGCTGCCCCTCGATCGACCGCGCTTGCGATCAGGTCCAGCGGCATGGCCGGGGGAGTCGACTTCTCGACTCGCTGGCTGTAGTGCGATGAGTGTGAACTTTGGGCTTCCGGCCACTGCGGGGTACCAGCCCACGATTCGACTTTCCACCCGCCTTGACGCTGGGACACGAGGGCGGCCCCACCGGCATTTAAGACTCGAACGAGATCGGGAAGTGACCGCTTCAAAAAGGGCAATCGGCCTTGGGAACAGGTGACCGTTTCGGTCAATTCACGAAAGAATGAATAAGCTTCCACGGGGGAGACAAGATCGCTGGGACGAGAAGGGGAAATTGAATGAGTCATCGTGCGCAGGTTTCCGAGCATCCGTAATTCATCGGTAAAGACGCCGAAGAAGCGCCGTTGAGGTAAACAAAGGCCTCCTACTCATTCCGGCAAAGACGCCAAATAGACGACATCGCCCTTTTCACGTTATCTTGTGCGGGCCCCAATTGGTGGCGTTTGCTCAGCACAAGTGAGTTACTTTTCAGTAGGACAACAAATCGAGATGCAATTTCAGGGAAAAAAGGGGCTGATTTTAGGTGTCGCCAACGAGAATTCGATTGCCTGGGCGATCGCTCAGGAAATCATGAATGCCGGGGGAGTGTGTGGATTTACCCACTTGCCCGACCGCCCCGATGACGAGCGAAAACGCAATCGAAGGCGTGTTTCCCAACTGACCGACAAGTACGAAAACGCTGCATTTCTGCTGCCAATGGACGCGCAGAAAGACGAGGACATCCGCACCGTCTTTGATACGACGGCGGAAAAATTCGGCAAAATCGACTTCGTCCTTCACTCGATGGCGTTCGCCGATCGTGAGGACTTGGCCAAAGATACGATCTTCACCAGCCGCGCCGGTTTTGCCCTCGCGATGGACGTGAGCGTTTATACACTTCTGGCCTGTTGTGCAGCTGCTAAACCGATTATGAATGCCGGTGGATCGATCGCGACGATGACTTACTTCGGTGGCGAGAAGTGCGTCCCCGGCTATAACGTGATGGGGGTTTGCAAAGCAGCGTTGGAAGCGGCGATGCGGTACGCCGCCTACGACTTGGGACCCAGTGGAATCCGTGTCAACGCGCTCTCGGCAGGCCCCGTGCGGACGCTCGCCGGTCGAGCCGCAGGCGTCGAAGAAATGTTGAAGCTGTACGACCGGATGGCCCCGCTTGGACGCAACATCACTCACGAGGAAGTCGGTCGCACCGGCGCGTTTTTGCTAAGTGATCTCAGCAACGGAATCACCGGCGAAATCCTGCACATCGACGGCGGTTACAACGCGATGGGTAGCCCGGGTCGTTTGCTCGATGACCTCAAGTAACACTCTCTCGTAGCGGAAGCCGCGGAGGCTTTCGGCACACCACCGAAACGCTCCGCGGAAAAACACAATGCCGGTCGCGGCATCGACGCGCCACTACAGTCTTTTAGCCCTTCATGTCGGATATGAGTGGGCTGCACCAACCTATCAACCCAAGAACAAACCATGGTCCGTACCGCTAGCACGATGTTGTCGCTGGGCACGAAGGCACCCGAATTTTCACTTCCAGAATGCGACGGCGGCACCGTCAGCTTGTCCGATTTCGCAGGCAAGAAAGCTTTGTTGGTGATGTTCATGTGCAACCACTGCCCGTACGTCAAACACGTCGCCGATCAGTTGAAGTCATTGGCGGACGATTATTTAGCGAAGGACGTTGCCGTCGTTGGGATCAGTAGCAATGATGCGGAGACCTATCCGGATGATTCGCCCGAAAAGATGAGTGAAGAGAAGAAGCAGCGCGGATACGCCTTTCCGTATCTTTACGACGGCGACCAAAAAGTGGCTCAGGCGTACGCCGCGGCGTGCACGCCCGATTTCTATCTTTTCGATGCCAATCAAGAACTGGTCTACCGCGGGCAACTCGATTCGTCGCGGCCGAAGACCGATATCCCGGTCACCGGCGAAGACCTGCGAGCGGCGATCGATAAAGTCCTTGCGGGGGAAAAGCCAGGCGAGGTTCAACGGCCTTCGTTGGGCTGCAACATCAAATGGAAAGACGGCAACGAACCGGCCTACTTCAATCCGACCGGCGTGAGCTGAGTGCTTTCCTACCTGCAAAACCTGACGCTGCGGCTGGCCGCCGGCGCCGCAAAGCTGGATCCGAAAACGAGGCAATTGCACGCCGATTGGCTGATCGCTCAGCAACGCGCCGATGGCGGCTTCGCCGGTCGCGAAGGCGACAGCGATCCTTATTACACGGCGTTCGCACTGCGGGCGCTTTGGATTGTGGATGCCCTTTCTGATCAGATCGGCCAGCACGCGGCAAGCTTTCTGCGTTCGCGTTTAGCCCATCGTGAAAGCATCGTTGATTTGATCTCCTTGATCTTCGCCGCCGCCATTTGCGAAATGGCGGTGGGAGCCGAAGTGGTCGAAAACGACGACGCAACTTGGGCGGATAACGTGACCGAATTGTTAGAGTCACTGAGGACCAGCGACGGCGGCTTTGCGAAGTCTCCCGAAGGTCGCGCCGGAAGCACCTATCAAACGTTCTTGTCGGTGCTTTGCTTGGAACTGATGGGCCGGCAGCCGGTCGACGCTTCTGCGGTTGCCAACTTTGTCCATTCCCAGGCTCACCCCGACGGCGGGTACCTCGAAATCCGTGCAGCCAAGCGTCCCGGGGTGAACCCGACCGCGGCCGCAATCGGGACGCTCAAAACACTCGGCCTGCTCGACACCGTCGACACCGAAGCAACGATCGAATTCCTCGCCGAGATGCAATCCGATGAAGGTGGCTTTACCGCCAACACGCGAATTCCGTTTGCCGACTTGCTTAGCAGTTGCACCGCAATGATCACTCTCGATGATCTCGGTGCGATTGAGACGATCGATCGGCAAGCGGTTGCCCGTTATGCCGAGTCGATGCAGATGTCTGCGGGCGGTTTCGCCGGGTTCCAACTCGACCAAACGGCCGACGTGGAATACACGTTCTATGGGCTCGCAGCCCTTTCGATGTGTCAATAAGGCTGGCGGCGAGTTCAACGCAGGCCTGATTGGCTAGATCGTTTTACGAATCAGTCCGGAACCCGTGCTCTCTAAACGCCTCGGTGGATCTCGCCACCTATATCGAGGACATGTTGCTAGCAATTGCTGTTCGTCGGCGATTCGGATTGGACTTTCGGGGCCGGGGTAGATTTCGCTAGGATCCAGGTTCGACGACCCTCAAACGTTGGAAGGATCCACGTGTCTGCTGTGCCACAAAAACAAGGATTCGATGCCACCGAAACGGCCGCACAGGCCGGCCGAGGTGGGCATCACACCGCCGCACCAGAAACGCTGATCGAACGATTGCGGATGATCCGTCAGTTTGTCAGCACCGAAGCTAACGCGTTGCAATCGGCAGCGAAAAACCTTGGCCCATCGGCAGTCCAAGCGGCCGAATTAACGGCGGAGTGTCAAGGCAACATCGTAGTCACCGGTGTCGGTAAGGCCGGTTTGGTCGGGCAAAAACTGGTTGCCACACTGGCAAGCACGGGGACACCGGCGCACTTTTTACATCCGACCGAAGCGGTGCATGGTGATTTCGGACGAGTCCGTTCGGACGACCTTGTTTGGGCGATTTCTAATTCCGGCCGCAGCGACGAGGTGTTGGCGATCGCGTCACAGCTACGTCGTCAATCAACCGGATTGATTTCGATCACCGCCGACGAGGATAATCCGTTGGCCAAAACTGCTACGTGTAAAGTTGCCTATGGCAAACAGACCGAAGCCTGCCCGCACGGTTTGGCGCCGACTAGCAGTACCGCTGCGATGATGGCAGTCGGGGATGCGATCGCGCTGATGGCAAGTCAACTTCGCCGCTTCACCGCGACCGACTTTCGTCGATTTCATCCCGGCGGTGCGCTTGGCAGAAAACTCGATCGTGTCGAAAAGCTGATGCGTCCACTCGAGAGCTGCCGCTTAGCGAAGGACTCTGTTTCGATTCGCGAATGCATGGTTACCTGTTCGATCTCGGGCCGACGTAGCGGTGCGATCATGTTGACCAATACAGACAACGTGTTGACCGGGATCTTCACCGACAGCGACCTCGCGCGGTTGTTGGAATCACGTTGCGAAGACGCACTCGACGGTCCGATCGGTGACAAGATGACGATCGATCCCCATTGCGTGTCACCGGAGACAATGGCGAGTGATGCGATTTCGCTGCTCAGTCAACTTCGGATCAGCGAACTACCTGTCGTGGATGCGATGCGTCGGCCAGTTGGAATGATCGACATCACGGACTTGATCGCACTCGGAGAGATCGCCGACTCGACACCGAGTCATGATCCGCAGATGCGTCCAATCGTCCCCTTCAAGCTTTAAACCACATTCGATGCCTGTTTCTCTTCGTTCCGATCAGGACCTCGCTGATTCCATCGTTTGTGTTCTTAGTGACGTCGACGGCGTCATGACCGATGGACGCATCATCTATGACTCCAGCGGAGCCGAGTCAAAACAGTTTCATGTTCGCGACGGACTTGGGATCAAACGATGGATCAATAGTGGTTTCACATTCGGCATCATCACCGCGCGCAGTAGCGAGGCGGTTCGTCGTCGAGCCGAAGAGTTGACGATCGATCCGGTGTACCAAGGCGTGAAAGACAAAGCTGCCTGTGTCACGGGGGTCGCAAAGTCACTGCAGATCGATCTCAACCAGATTGCCTATATCGGCGACGACCTGCCTGACCTGGGGCCGATGAAAGCCGTCGGTTTGGCGGTCGCTCCGGCGGACGCCGCTCGTGACGTTCGCGACGCGGCTCATTGGATTCTTAGTAAGAACGGTGGCGACGGGGCGGTTCGAGAGATGCTCGAACGTTTGCTTCGCGCAAAAGATCGCTGGACCGTTGAGGGGACTCGATGAACTGGATCAGTGCCAACCTGCGGAATTACTTTCTCGCGTTGGTGACGCTGATTCTATGCGCGTATGGATACGACGAGGCATCGCGCCGGTTGCTTGCGGTTCCCGAAATCGAAATCGTAAAACCAAAGCCGCCGACCAAGGACGCATCGCTGCGAGAAGAACTCGTCGATTTGTTTCCACCGGACGCGTGGGAACTCGGTGATTGCAAACGAATCATCACCGGACGCGGGACACTGTTGTTTAAAGATTGGCAGCAAATTGCCGATGACGAGTGGAAACTGGAACCGCTAACAATCGTGATCGGACGTGGCCTCGCTTCCGATGATGCACCGGCGCCGATCGTCTTGAAGGCTCCCGATGGCGCCGAAGTCCGGTTTTCACGCGGCGTTGACCTTACCGGCACGGCCAACAAAAGTGCCCCACCGATCAAGATGGGACGTATGATCGGCAAGGTCACCATCTGGCGAGCGGGCAACGTCGAAACGCACCAAGCACTCCACGTGGAAACCAGCGACGTTCGAATCGACAAAGAAAAGGTTTGGACGACCGAAGCAATCGACATGACGCTGGGCACCGCCAAGCTACGCGGGAGCGACTTGACAATCCAGCTTGCCGTCAGTGCAACGGCGGCGACGTCGGTCGACACACCTTCGACGTTGCTGGACCAAATGAATTTGGTTTACCTGGATGAATTAACGATCCCGCTCGATGATCCGAACAGTGTTCTTACCGCAGACGCCTCGCATAAGCTTGGCGGTATCATTTCGGTGACTTGTAACAATCGTGTGCGATACGATTTTTCCAATGATAGTTTGACGCTTTACGACCGCGTTGCGATCACACGTCGTGTGCAGGATCAGGTCCTTGACCGAATCGACTGTGACGTCGTCAACCTAGTCCTTCGTGATCCTGCCAATCGAACCATGGTCCGACAAGGTCCACTCGATTGGATCGACAAGATTATCGCCGAAGGACACCCAGCGGTTGTCAATCTTGGGTCACAACAATTCTTGCTCCAGGCTGAACGGATCGATTTCGATGCGATCAACGGATTGTTACGAACCGAAAGCAGCGAGGGGGTTCGGTTGGTTCGCCAAAACCTTTCGGCACACCTTCGCAATCTGACCTATCAGTACTCGCCTCAGTACCCGAAAGAGCTTGGCGTGATCGACGTCGTTGGGTCAGGGAAAGTACAAATCAGCGATCCCGAAATCGCGGTGAAGAATTTGACTTGGATGGACTCGTTTAAATTGGAGCCGATCGCAGCGGCCAACATCGATGACATCCGCGCCGGGCACGTCGAACCTCGGTTTCGATTGGAAATCAACGGGAACGTGCGTGCCGAACTGGCCGACGACGGTATCGCAAAGGCGGACCAAATTGCCGGAGAACTGATCGCGGCGAAACAAGTGGCTTCGCCTAGCGGGACCGATGGGGAAGCGAATGTAGCAACGTCGAAAGCAAAGATGACACTCGTTCCGGAGGTCTTCCATGCGATGCGTTCGGTCTCGATCGACACCAATCAGATCGCCGTCGCGACCGAGCAGCTTAGTCTTTACTTCGAGCGTGCGGCCGACTTGGGAAAGCAAGTTGCCAAGCAAGTGGTACCGACTTCGCCTTTGGTTGCCGCCGTCCGCCAACCGCATGCGGCGTCGCCGATCGTGGGAGCAAAAGGATCGCTTGGCAACTTGGTCGGCTTCGCACAACCGAACACTGCCGACGGTTCACTGCACCGTCCGGTTGCACGCCCGCGACCCGAGATATCGGGTGAGATGATCAGCGCGCAATTGCTGATCACCAACGACGGCATCGAACCCAAGGACGTTAGCATCAACGGTGGCGTCCATCTGAAGCATCAAATTCTATCCGCGGATAGTTCACTACCGGTCGAGATGCTCGGACAAACGATGCGATTGATCCGCGGTGGCGTCTCTCAATCAAGCGGACGCGATATTTTGCAGCTTGGCAGTGGCCCCGAAGCGCCGGCCCGACTGATCATGGACGATGGTTTTTTTGTCGGGCCGACCATCAAGGTTTGGCCATCGGAAAACCGAATCGAAGTCGACGGGGCAGGCGAGTTGAAGGTTCCAACTTCGGTACTCAAACGCGACCAACAACCGACCGATCCGAAGGTGTCGCTCGCCGGTAATCGCACCGTCGATCGCGCACAGCCTGCCAACTTAGGCGGCCCGGGAAAAGGTGACCGTACGGCGATGTCCAATATTCAGTGGACGTCTAATCCCCATTGCCGTTGGGGGCAAGCGTTAACATTCGATGGTAGCCAGGCGGTGCTTAGCGGTGGCGTCCAAATCGATGCCGCGATGATCAATCAGGGCGAGCCTTGGAGCCAACGGATGTCCGGTCAACAAATGATGATTGCGCTCTCTTCACCGATTGAATTGCTAGACAAGGAAACGATGAAGTCGGCCGAGCTTCAACAAATCAGCCTCTACGAATCGCAGCAAGAGGCGGTCGTCGTTCGTGCCGAACAGCGAGACGTTTACAATCAGATGCAGGCGATCCATGTGATCACCTCACGACAGCTCGATTTTTTGCCGGTCGATCAAGGGAGAATTGTCGGTACTGGCCCCGGATGGTACCGCGGATGGATGATGACCGATTCAAAGTCATCCATCTTGTCGCCCGACGCGACTAAAACCGAGCACCTGGGCAATCAAGTGCTACAAGGTACACACCTCACCTACCGTGATGCGATCGAATGCGATCTGAAGTCCGAATCGGTAGCATTCGGTGGAGGCGTTCGCGCCGGGATAAGAAAAGTGAATCGCTGGGACGAGGTAGTGGATGTCAATGAGATGTCACGACTAGCCGTCGGTGAGATGACGCTTGATTGCCATCGGTTGGCTTTCGGTATCTCGCCAGGCTATCCCAAGCATCTTCGTAAGATACCTGGGGCAAAAACGCCATGGGAATTGGTCGCCGATGGCGGCGTCGTCGCCAGGTCCAACCTGGAGCAAAAAGGCCTCTTTGAGCTGACAGCAAACCGCGCGTCGTATCAATCCGAGAAATCTTGGTTGATCGTCGAGGGATCCCCCAGTCGAAGCGCATTCGTAAATCAAACGCGTCCTGATGGAACCCAAGGCCTAAGACTTAACTCACCGAAAATTGCGGTGAATTTGGAGACCTACGAGTCTCAAACCGTGATTCAAGACGCGCAGGTAAGAAATATTCCGTTGCCCAAGCGGGGGCGATAAGACCAAATCCTGAACTGCCGATGTCTAACTCGGTTGATCGAGGACATCTCGGCATCACCTAAGACGCCGCAGTAGCCACGCTGTCTCTCGTCCCCGATCGGGACGACCGAGTCACGCGGTTGCTACAAGGGTCGGCACCCGCCACGGTCTTATCGACGACCGGCGTACTTCGAACGGTCGCTAACGAATTGTTCGAGCGTCTGTTCCATCGATCGCAATTCGTCGTCGAGCCATGCGGCATAGTCGTTCCGCGATTGATCCGATAGCAAGTCCGTCATGACGGTCCAATCTTCGACATCACGAATCGCGTCAACCGCGTTTACGTGGCTCGGCAACTCGTTGGTCAAGTTGTTTTCGTTGCTGGAAGCTTGCATCGGGATACCCTCCGGCAGGTGGCTTTAGTTTGGGTCGTGAGTCCGTTCACAGCGGGCGGCGGCTTGCGGGGTTGCTGGCCAGCCTTGGTTCGGTGAATAAGACGCGCCAAGCGGGATCCTGGTTCGTCATGATTGCAAAACCATTTAGTCGTCGCAGAGGTGCAAGTGTCATACCATTAACTTGGCCTTGCCGGCCTCTGTGTCTTAGCTAAAGACGCCAAACGTTGGTTTTTGGGGTGAAAAATCCTGTGAAAAAGTAATTCGAAATCTTCCGAGATTTCGTGACCTGTCGTTTCAAATCAATGCGATGTTGCGAATCTGCCACAACATCATGCAACAATGGCAGACTCTGCACAAACACAACGCACTGCCATATACTACTCCGTTGTCGTCCTGTAAGGGAGTCCAGTTGCTCGTAAATTTGGTTTTTGACTGGATTTCGCCGTGAATTGCTCCGGTCACACCATCGCGACCTGTCAAGTCCTTGCTAGCAATCAGGTTTACCTTGACGGCAGTGACTTCTCACAGCGGGTAGGGGAAACTTTCACGGCGGTTCCCAGTGGCTGTGCGTACAGGCTGACGCGAAGTTCTTCAATCATCCAGCGAAACTCGGTCGCGACCTGTTTTTCGGCCGCCGCTTCGTGTTCGCCGAGCGTCTCGATCCAGCGGTTCCAGAGGCGTTCGATGGTTTCGGTTGCCTCGCGGTCTCGATTTCCCGAACCACTTCGCAGTTTATCCATTCGGTACGAAATCGCCGATAGATATCTCGGGTAATGTTGCAGCCACTGCCATGGTGTGATTGCGAGGAAGCGATCGCAGAACAGCCATTGGAGTTGCCGACGGATGTCGTGATCGGCTTGTGAAAAGCGTGAGGCGGCGAATTCTTCGCGGTCGCTGCGAAGCGTCAGATAGGCTTGGGCGAGTGATGCGAGCCATTTCGCCATTTCTTGGACCGCTACCGCGATCCGCTCCCCTCGGTCGGTCCGTCGCTGCTCGAATTCGTCCCTACTGCGGACCAATGGCTGTTTTTCGACGAACGCCAAACGTGCGATCAGGTCGATCAGTAGCGATTCGATTTCATGGCCAATCTTCAAACCGGACAGTTGGATTTTGATCCGGTCGAGTTCCGGGAGCCATTTGACTTGCCGCCGCAGTTCCTTTCGTTCGGCAATCGCGTACAGGCGGGTCAGTCCTTGACGGTGCGTTGCTTCGGCGGCGGTTTGGTCGGCGAACCATTCGATCGTGACGTGGTCGCCACGATCAAGGAAAGCCGGGAACTGGGCGACCTTGACTCCACCGCGTTCCCGAACGACTTGTCGATCCAAGCGTTCGATCTCAAACGTTTTCATCGGCTCGCCGGCGCTGATGTCGATGTCTGGTTGAGACGCCGAGGATGAGTCGGCTCCTTCGGCAGGAAAACGTGACCGAAGCGGGGCGATACCACGGCTTTGTGCGAGTGTTTTCCCCTCGTCGTCGACGACTTCGACTAGGAACTGATAGTGGTCTTCGAGCTTTTCCTGCTGGAAGTCATCGGGACTGATTCGCATTTCGGCATGACGGCCCATCGCATCACAGGCGGCTTGCATGAAGGGGACTTCACCGTAGACCTGCATCAGTTCATCGCGGATCTGTTTGGCGACGTCGGCCGCCGGGACAAGATTACGACGAATGCGTTTGGGGAGCGACTTGATCATCGCAACGATTTTTTGCTGCAGCAAACCGGGAACCAACCAGCCAAGGCGATCATCGCTGATTTGCGAGATCGCGGCCCGGTGAATCTTTAGACTTACCCCATCGTCATCTGCCCCGGGTTCGTAGCGATAGCGCAGCGGCAGCTCACTCCCACCGACGGAAAGGTGATTGGGGAATTGATCTTCGGTGATCTCATCGACGTCGATATCAATCAAGTCCGATGGTTGCATATAACCGCTGGCGTCATCGTCGGAAGCTTGCGGCGGGTGGGCTAACCAAGCGGACAGGCTGGCGGAATCAAATGGTTTCTCTGCCCAGGCGGGAATCGGGTGCGTTTTGGAGAACTTTTCCAATCGGCCACGATCGACCACGTCATCGGGCAAACGCTCTTGGTAAAACCGCGTGATCACATAATCGTCCACCACCAAATCGCGACGCCGTGTTTTGGCGGCCAGTTCTTCGAGTGCCTGGCGAAGCGCCCGGTTATGACGCACAATCCGTGCGTTGGTCGACAACAATTGCTGAACCAATCCATGGCTGATCAACAATTCTTGTGAGGTGGATGGATCGATCGGTGGCAGCGGGACGCGCCGTTTCACAACGATCGGGAGCCCAAAGAGCGATTGTCGTTGATAGCAGAACGCACCTCCCGCTTTTTCACTCCAGTGAGGTTCCGAATACGAAGACTTGAGCAGGTGAGCACCAACTTGTTCGATCCAATTGGGCGAGATCTTAGCGACCGTGCGGGCATATTGCTTCGTCGTTTCGACAAGTTCGGCCGCCACGATCCATTTTGGCTTGGAATCAAAGACGCCGCTTCCCGGCCACAGGTACAGCTTCAAGTTGCGTGGGCCGATGTAAACATTTTTCTCGCCCGCCATCGCGACACCGCTCAGGAATCCCGCCAGCAAGGCTTGGTGAACACTCGCATAAACTTCCTTTTCAACGGTCCGATCGGCATGGTCGGAATAGCGGATTTTGTTGACCGCCGGTGCCACGCGTCTACCACTTTCATTGGTCTTGTTCGGACGCTGTTTACCTCGGCTTCCGGTCGCGATTTCGCGAAGTTGACGATAGGTATCCGACCACTCGCGCATCCTGGTAGGTGAGAGAAATCGCTTGCCGAGTTCACGATTGAGTTTGCTTCGTGAAAAGTCGGCGCGAGATTGTTCGTAATACCGCCAAAGTTTTAGCAGCGAAAGAAAATCGCTTTCGCCATCTCGGAATTCGGCATGCGCCTCATCGGCGGCTTGTTGTTTTTCCGGCGGCCGCACACGGGGGTCGGCGATCTCCAACGCCGCGGCGATCGGTAGAACTTCGCCCAGCACGCCATGATCTTCGGCGGCCAGGATGATACGACCAATCCGAGGATCGACGGGCATGTTGCCGAGGGCGTGTCCGATATCGGTCAGTTCGTGACGTTCGTCAATGGCGTTTAGTTCGATCAGCGTTTGGATGCCTTCACGAACCGATTCCGGGCGTGGGACGTCCAGTAGCGGCAGCGCATCAAGCGAACCTAACCCCAGTGTTTTACTTTTCAGCACGACTGAAGCCAGGTTGGTACGTTTGATTTCCGGTGTCGTAAAATCTTCGCGTGATTGGTAGTCTTCGTCAGAAAACAAACGCACGCAGATTCCCGGGCCGACACGCCCACAACGACCGGCGCGTTGATCGGCGCTCGCGCGACTGACCGGTTCGATCGGCAACCGTTGCAGTTTACTACGTGGGCTGTAGCGACTGATACGGGCGGTGCCGCTATCGATCACGTAGCGAATCCCCGGCACCGTCAATGAGCTTTCGGCGACGTTGGTGGCAAAGATCAGACGTTGGCGATTCCCACTGGGATGAAAGATTCGTTGTTGGTCTTTTTGTGGAAGCCGTGCATACAGCGGTAGCACTTCGACACGACCCTCCAGCCCCATGCGTTTGTAGTGTCCGGCAACGCGATGAGAGACCATACGGATGTCGCGTTCGGTGGGCAAAAATACTAACGTGTCGCCCTGTCCGCTGCGGGAGAGATTTTTGATCGCCGCGATCACATGGTTCGACAGGTCGTATCCGCGTTCGCCATCGCCCGCGACTTCTTCCCATGGCAAATATCGAATCTCGACCGGGTAACCTCGTCCTTCGACATTCAAAATCGGTGCCGGACCTTGATCATCGGCGAAGTGCTCGGCAAAACGTTCGGCATCGATCGTCGCCGAAGTGATGATGATTTTGAGGTCGGGGCGTTTGGATTGCAGTTGCCGCAAGTAGGCGAGCAGGAAATCGATGTTCAGCGATCTCTCGTGTGCCTCGTCGATGATGATCGCATCGTATTGATCGAGGAATCGATCGTTGCCCGTTTCGGCAAGCAGTACCCCATCGGTCATCAGCTTGATCATCGTATCGGGGCCCGTCTGGTCACCGAAACGAACTTGGTAGCCGACTTGTTCGCCGAGCGAGCATTCGAGTTCCTCGCTCAACCGCGTTGCGATACTGCGTGCGGCAAGTCGACGTGGTTGGGTGTGCCCGATCATCGCCTCGCGGCCGAGACCGGCTTCAAGACAAAATTTTGGCAGCTGGGTGCTTTTTCCGCTGCCTGTTTCACCGCAGACGACAATCACTTGCCGCGACCGAAGCGTCTCAATAATTTCCGATCGGTACTGAGAGATCGGCAAGACATCGGGATAATCCAGTTTCGGCTGATACGCTTCCCGGCGTCGACGCCGCGTCACCGAATCGAGCAACCGCTGTTGAAATGTTGACGCGTCGAGCCGTTTTCGTTGGCGTCGCAAGCGAAACCTGTCCGCCCGCATCGCGTCATCGAGCGTGACCGATTCGGGATCGATCGGGACGAGATTAATCGAGAGATCCGGCCCCGTCGACGGGCTGTGGCCCGCGACGGTCGTATCCGCTCCCCCGTCCTTTACGGCATCCGGCCTTGCGGCATCACGCGACGACTCGGACGTTGCTTTCGCATTGCCGGTAGATTCATCAGATGATTCGCCGGAGCGACTCGCCGGCGGCTTGTTTGGATTGAGTGAAGGACTGGAGGGCTTGAAGCTCATTTCCCGATCGAGTCAGCCAACGCATCGGCCCCGTAGATTTTGCGGAGGGCATGCAAAATCCCGACGCCGGAAACGCTAACCGCACGTGCCTGTTGGTCGGTGTAAAGATAATCGCTGGTCAGGCTTTGAATGTTACCGTCAAAGATCAATCCCACCAACTCACCTTGACGATTGACCACCGGCGAACCGCTATTGCCGCCGATGATGTCGGCGGTGCAAACGAAATTCAATTGCGTGGACAAATCGAGCGCGTCCTTATGTCGGTTCCAGGATTCCGGCAGGTCAAAGTCAGTTTGCCCAAGATGTGAAGACTCGTGCTCGAACGCGCCGGCGAAATCGGTCGCCGGTTGAATCTCTTCGCCGTCTTCGGTGTAGGTTTTGACCTGACCGTAGGCCAACCGCAGCGTGAACGTTGCATCGGGGTAGCCGCTGTTGCCTTGGAGTTTGCTGACCGCCTGGGTCAACTTCGCGTACGCCTGACGTTCGCGTTCGTCCAATTCTTCGCTATGGGTGCGGAGTTGCCTGTATTCGTCTTCGAGTAGCAGGGCCAATTGAATGATCGGATCGGCAGACGATTGGACGGCCGCATAGTCGCCGTCGAGGTACCGTTTTCGGGCTGCGACGTCAAACAGTTCGGTGCCGTCAACCAACTCAGCGGCGCGTTGCCGAGGGCTTTTGCCGGCCAGGACTTTGGCTACCAGTGCATCGTCGCCACCGCGGGTTTCGACGAACCGAGACAGTTCATCGGCCAGTTTGACGCGTTCAAGATCGGCATACACCGGGGCTTCGCTGAGCAGATCTTGGACGAGCGATTCACGCCCCGAATCGGTAAATTCACGCAGTCGCTGTTCATTTGGCTTCGCATCCTCGGCCGCCCGCAGGACTGTCGTCAGTGCAAGGTCGTAGAGTCGCGAGCGAAACGTCACGCTCTCGCCCAGCTTCTTTGCTTTTTCGGTTTGGATTTCGGCGATCTCGGCGAAGACTGATTCGGTGCCCGCCAACTCCGGATCTGCTTTGATGGCCGCGATCAATTGATCTTCGCGACGTTGTTTCGTTGCGATTGTGTTTGGGTCTTGCAGTCCGGCGAGCATCCCGGTGTAAGCCTTTCGTCCGTTTTGAATCCCAAACAACTCGTCACGAGCCCTGCGGGTCGCCTCGACGCCGTCGAGACCGAACTGTTGCATCAGGATTTCTTTTCGTCGCAGATAATCGAGCACATAGGGCATACGGTGATCGCGCAAGTACTTCAGCGCCGCGACGGTGAAGATCCGCTGCGTCCGTCCCGGGTTGCCGCTGACAAATACCAAGTCGCCTTCGTCCACCCCGGCTTCGTTCCAGCGTAGAAAGTGTTCGAGCTGGGCCGGTTTTCCGTCTTCATAGACACGCATGATCGTCGCGTCCATGCAGTAGCGAGGGTATTCGAAGTTGTCTGCGTCACCACCGAAGAAAGCTGCGGCAGTTTCCGGTGCCCAGACCAATCTGACATCGGTGTATTTTTTGTATCGATAAAGATGATACGTCGCCCCGCCGAACAAGGTGACGACGTCGCTTCGCAACCCCGTTTTCTCAAGAGACTCTTGTTCGATGGTTGCGATGACCGCTCGTCGCTGCTGGGCAGCCTCGGCCGGTGAGGCGTTTTTTTCGATTCCCTCGGCGACACGCGAAGTGACGTCTTCGATCGAAACGAGTTGGTTGAGTTCCAAGTCCGGGGCTTGTAATTCTTCGTCGAGTGACGTCGCGAGAAAGCCATCGTCGATCAGGTTGCGATCCGCGCTGCTGAGCTTATGAAGCGTGTCGCTGGCCACGTGATGATTGGTCAGGACAAGGCCATCGCTGGAGATAAACGAACCCGAACCTCCGCTATTGAAACGCACCGAAGACAGACGAAGTTCGTCAGCCCAGCGTTCGGTTGGTTCAAAATCGTATTTGGATTTGAGTTCTTTCAAGGGCAGATCGTTGAATAGATACATCCCCTCGTCGCCGGTCGTTTCGACGGTCGTCATGATGGATAGGGCGATAGTAAGCAGGAGAGTTGTAAGCGATTTTCCATTCATGTTAGTTCCGATGGTTGGGTTGAAGCACTCGCCCGCTCTGGTCAGACATGCGGGAGAACGTCCAAATCCGAAGCTCTGAAGTCGCCTCCGATGGCCACTTCGGCAAACACAAGCCAGTTCAGCTTAACGAGATCACTCTCAGGTTGCACCGGTCGGTCGTCGGGAATGGATGGGGGGAGTCACATCACACCGATCACGACCTATGGTTTCGCGTCGGGGAAACACCTTTCGTAGGTGTTCCCTCAACCGGCGCGTCAAATGGTTACACCAGCGGTAATCGCAACGCAGTGTTGGCCGGAACGATGGGGCGACGTTTTCGATCCACCCTTCCGACCAGTGACGTAGGCCCCAAGACGTTAAGCCCCCAAGACTGACTCGATCACGTTGGGACAATGAAACCGGAACTTGCAAAAATGATCGATCGAGAGGAGATGCCCTCGCCGCCGACCGTTGCAGTTGAGCTGTTACGGCTTGTCGGGCAGCCGGAGGTGCGGATCGATGAGATCACCAGAGTCATCAGCGCCGATCCGGCATTGGCAACCAAGTTGATCGATTACTGTAACTCGCCGCTCACGCTTTCGACGCGTCGGATATCTAGCTTGCATCAGGCGGTCACGATGCTCGGATTGAGAACGCTGCGGCTTTTGTCCCTGTCGTTCTCACTGATGGACACGCGAAGCGACCGAGGATTCCCCTACGAAGAGTTTTGGCGACGCTCGCTGGGGATGGCGATCGCGTCGAAGCGATTTGCCGCCGTGAACGGTATCGAAGACGAAGATGAGTGTTTCTTGATGGGGCTGGTGTATCACCTCGGCCTGATGGGAATCGGGGTTTGCTACGCCGAAGAGTTGTCTCAGCGGTTTGGCGATCGATGTGTACTCGACGAATTGACGCCCAAGATTGAACACGATCTTAGCGGAACCAATCGCTTCGAATTGGGCGCCTGCATGCTCGCACGGTGGAACTTTCCCGATTCGATGATCGGTGTTTTGGCAAAGCGAAACACGTCTCCCGAAACTCAAGACTGTTTCTACGCCACGGCCGAACGTCTTGCACAACTGATGTTGTCGGGAACTACCGATCTGCGCGAAGTCGTCGGGCTACGAAAATACGTTTGTCAGAACTTCGGATTAGCGGAAACGCAGTTTGACGAGATGTTCAATGGCATGCTGAATGACTGGAAAGGTTATCAGCCGCTCTTTAATTTTGACACGATTGCTTTCGAATCGCTGCATGATCTCGAGGCCCAGGCGAAGCAATCGATGGTCGAAATCTCGTTGAGCATGGAGCGAACGATTCGAGAGATGTCGCACAAGCACGACGAGTTGTTGCAACTCGCTTGGATCGATGGCCTGACGCAGCTGAAAAATCGTACCGCGTTCAACAATGAAGTTCCCGAGGCGTCGCAGAGCTACTTGCGCGAGTCGCAATCGTTTGGGTTGATGATCGCTGACATCGACCATTTTAAGAACTTTAACGATACGTTCGGACACACCGCCGGCGATTGCATTCTCCGCGAGGTCGGGCACTGTCTTAAACGTCACTTGCGCAAATCCGATCACGTCTATCGGTTCGGCGGTGAGGAATTTGTACTGCTGGTCAGCAACTGCGAATTCGAATCGGTGATGCGGGTCGGAGAACGATTGCGGACGGCGATCGAAGACCTGCGTGTCGACTACGAAGACTATCAGTTGTGTGTCACCGTCAGCATGGGGATCTGCTGGGTGGATCGCGGCAAACACAACAGCTTCGAAGAAATTTTTGAAACCGCCGACGCTTGCCTGTTCGAGGCCAAACGCAAAGGACGCAACCGATGTGTGGTTTCGACGACCGAAAGCGAACCGCGACGGGTGGTTTTCGAAAAGAATGCGAGCCCTGGACCGCTAACGCTGGAATCGTCTACCGAGCCGTCTTGTTCGCCGGCTGCGGCCCGCTAACAAGTCCCTCGATCGCATTTCCGCTCGTCGTCGCATTTTGCCGACTAGCGCTTCAGCCACCTTTGATTTCAGGATGAGCCGCATGGCGTCAGCCACGGTTTCGGTGCATTCACCGGGGCGAACGCCTGTCGGCTGATCAGCCGACCCGAACATTGGGTCTGGACGGAGCATTAACCGCAGACATGCCGCGTCAGAATTTTGACGATGTCCGAAACGTGGTTTGATTTTCGAAAATCAAAGCACAGCGGCTCGGCGGTGCTCGAGAGCCACAGTTTCAAGTCCGCGTCCAAGTCAAACGTCCCGGCGGTTTCGATCGAGTAGCGAACGATACTGCGATAGGGAATCGATAGGAATTCTGTCTTGCGACCCGTCACGCCTTGGCGATCGATCACGATGACTCGTTTGTTGGTCAAGACAATCATATCGCGAATCAATTGATAGCCTGCCTCAATCGTTTCGCCATCGACGATGATCGCATCGATCAGTTTTTCGACTTTGTCGAGGTTGGCTTCCGATGCCGAACCCATGATTCCGGAAAGTAAACCCATGGGATGTTGCCTGTTGGTTGGGCGTATCGACCGTTAGTTGCCGTTGTCGGCGTCTTCAATCATCTGGATGTATTTTCGCAGACGATCAAGTTCGTCTTCAACACCCTTGAGTTTAAGCATATTTTCGACGCGTTTGAGCAAATGCATCTTTTGCACCGGCTTGGTCAAGAAATCGTCCGTTCCGGCGGCAACGGCACGTTCGATATCACCGAGTTCGTTCAATGCCGTGACCATCAACACCATCACACGCGATGTATCGGCGTTGTCTTTGATCTGCTTACAGACTTCGAAGCCGCTTAACTTGGGCATCATCACGTCGAGCAAGACCAGATCAGGCTTGAACGACGCGACTTTGTCCAGCGTGTCCTGGCCGTCGACCGAGGTCTCGATTTCGCAATCAATCCCCACCAAGTAGGCTTCAAGCAACTCGCGGTTGGCCAAGTTGTCGTCCGCGATCAAGATTCGATGCGGAGTGGCGGGAGAAGATTGCGATTCAGACATGGGACAACGGGAGGCTTTTCAAGGGGAAAACGAATCGAAGCGTCGGCGAAATCTTAAACCGTCGTCGCGATCGACTCGCGATCGGCGGGCACGGGAAAGCTCTCGCACATTTGACGAATTTCGTCGCGGATTCGTGTATGAAGCTCGGCGTCCTCTGGCGAAGCCAATGCGGTGTGAATCCACGCGCCGACGCGTTTCATTTCGTCTCCGCCCATACCACGGGTCGTCAGCGCCGGCGTTCCGATGCGGATACCCGAGGGATCCATTGGTTTACGAGTGTCAAAAGGAATCATGTTCATGTTCACCGTGATTCCGCATGCATCAAGAATTGATTCGGCCGCTTTTCCGCCCAATCCCAGTGCTGTGACATCGACCAGCATCAAGTGATTGTCGGTTCCGCCGCTGACCAGTGGTAGCCCGGCGGAGGTCAACGTTTCGGCGAGTACCTTCGCATTGTCGACGACCTGCTGAGCGTAGGTTTTGTAATCGTCGGCAAGGGCTTCGCCAAAGCAGACTGCTTTTCCGGCGATGACGTGCATCAACGGACCGCCCTGCGTTCCGGGAAAGACGTTCCGATTGATCAGCTTGGCATGTTCTTCTTTGCACAAAATCATCCCGCCACGGGGGCCGCGCAACGTCTTGTGCGTGGTCGTCGTCACGTAGTCCGCATAGGGCACCGGCGAGTTGTGGATTTTGGCGGCGACCAAACCCGCGTAGTGGGCCATGTCGACCATCAGTTTGGCACCGACTTCGTTGGCGATTTCGGCAAACTTGTCGTGCGGAATCTCACGCGGGTAGGCGCTCGCACCGGCGACGATCAGCTTCGGCTTGTGTTCGCGAGCCAGCGACGCGAGCTGGTCAAAATCCAAACGGTGGGTGTCTTTGGTGACGCCGTAAGAAATAAAGTTGTACAGTTGTCCGCTGATGTTCAGCTTCATTCCATGCGTCAGGTGCCCGCCTTGGGCGAGGTCGAGGCCGAGGACGGTGTCGCCTGGTTTAAGGCAGGAAAGATAGACAGCGGCGTTGGCTTGGGAGCCACTGTGTGGTTGAACGTTCGCGATTTCGGCGCCGAAGAGTTCCTTAGCGCGATCGATCGCGACTTGTTCGACCACATCGACATGTTCGCAACCGCCATAGTAACGGCGTCCGGGATAGCCTTCGGCATATTTATTCGTCAGCACGCTGCCGGCAGCCTGCATCACCGCATAGCTGGTGTAGTTTTCGCTCGCGATCAGTTCCAAACCTTCGCGTTGGCGGCGAGCTTCATCTTCGATGGCGCCCCAAATCTGGGGGTCTTGTTGCTGCAGCGGATTCATAAGCCGTGTCGTAATAGTTGGGGAATTCTCGGCGGGGCTGAATGTTTGGCGGAGCGGGTGTATTCGGCGAGCCCAAGGATTGGCGGAGCCGAGTGTTTGCCTGCATTCCCGCGCGATGCCCCGATTGTTGATGGCGAACCGATCATCGTCAATGGATGAAGCCCTGCGACGGATCGCTCCGGGAAAGATCCCGCCGCCATTGCCGTCGGCTGGCAAACGCGGCTTCGGAGGCCCGGCGACGATTCTCCGGCCGTTCCACTGCTCGCGATTTTCACTGCCCGCGATTTTCATCGATCCGATCCGCCCTTGGTTGGATCAACCGTGAGTTCGACACGAAGGATCACCGCCCATCGCCCTCTGGGGTTCGAAACGCAAACTTCGAAGTGCAGATATTCGAGACGCCAAAATGACTTTGGGGATCAGATGCACTGCTCCAAGGTCAAAAGGTGAAGCAGACCTCCCCAACGCTCGCCAGCGTTTTTCGCTGCGGAAAAGAGTACACCCTAGCGCGAAAAGGAGGATACAATTGGTCGATTGGAACCGGCAGCTTATGCCGGTTAGGCATCATGATGGTGCACTTCGTGTGCGATCACTGACTTGCACCCTCCCTCCTGCCACGCGCGGTCAACCCGCTTGCCCGATCCGCCTGCCGCGGCGACCTGTTGCAATCCTTCGACGTCGACCTGACGTCGCGGGCGTTTGTCAGAGGGCGTTCGGCGGTGCATCCTGCGTCACAGGGGAATGCCGCCACCCAACGTAAAGCGTGACCTACGCTTCCATCGTTACCGTTTCTACCCGATTCTCGAGTTTCTCGAATGAAAAACTGCGTTGCTGCTATCGCTGTGCTGTTTTCTTCGGTCGGCGCGATCGAACGCGCCGGCGCAGCCGACCTGCCTCCTTTTGATAAGGTCTCGGCGGACTTTCAGGCCGTCAGTGTGTCTGATCAACAAGACCGCAAGGGCTTCTTTAACGTTTGGGAGCGAAAGAAGGATGCCCAGCTGCTTGCCGAATTACCGAAGAACTTTGCCTCCAAAAGTTACTTTGTCGCGCTGACACTCAGCAGCGGGGACAAATATGCCGGCCTGCAATCGGGAGAGTTGGTGGTCAAATGGCGGCAGTATGACAATCGTCTGGCGTTGATCGCACCGAACCTGTCGATCCGCGCGACCGGTGACGCCGAATCAAAGGCCTCCGTCAAGCGATTGTTCACCGATCAAGTTCTCCTGGACATCCCCGTGCTGGCCAAAGGCCCAACCGGTGGTCCGGTGATCGACTTGGATTCACTGTTGATCAACAACGCGGGGACGTTCTACGGCCGCAGCGTGCGGATTTCGAATCCACGAATCACCTCGATCGAATCGGTCAAAGTGTTTCCTTCGAATGTCGAAGTCGCAGTTGAAATCGTCGGAGCATCCGGTCGATTCCAAACTTTGCACTATAGCTTCAGCGAAGTGCCCAGCCCCAGCAGCGGGTTCAAACCGCGTGTCGCCGATCAACGAGTCGGCTATTTCACGACGACCTACACGGACCTTAGCAAGTACACCGACGACGAGACTCGAGTTCGCTATATCAACCGCTGGAATCTGCAAAAGCGTGATTCCAAGTTGAAGCTGAGCCCGCCGAAGGAGCCGATCATCTTTTACGTCGAGCACACCGCACCGGTGCGTTACCGACGTTGGATCAAGGCCGGTATCGATTACTGGAACAAGGCGTTCGAAAAAGTTGGCATCGTCGACGCGATCGAGGTTCGATACCAGGACGCCGAAAGTGGTGCCCACATGGAAAAGGATCCCGAGGACATCCGCTACAACTTCGTCCGTTGGTTGAACAACGATGTTGGGACCGCGATCGGTCCGAGCCGCGTGCATCCGATGACTGGCGAAATCCTTGACGCCGACATCATCCTGACCGACGGATGGATCCGGCACTTCAATTTCAACTATGACGATTTGATGCCGCGACTGGCGATGGAAGGGGTCAGTCCGGAAACGCTCGCATGGCTGAGCGAACATCCGTCGTGGGATCCACGCGTTCGGATGACGTCGCCATCAAAGGTCGCCCAGGTCCGCGAGCAAATCGCCAGAGAAGCTCGTCAGCCCTACGCCGGCTACGCCATGGCTGCCGCCGATTCGACCTTAATCGGCGACGACGAATACGATGGATTGATCGGCCACATCAGCCAAAAGAATGGCATGTGCATGGCCGCCGGGGCCCGTTCGTTGGACTTGGCCATCGCCCGTATGGATTGGGCGCTCGCGTTGCTCGACGATAAACCCAAAGTCGATGACGAGAAGGAAAAGGACAAGGAAGACGCCGAGAAAGAAGACGACGAATCGTCTGATGAGAAGTCCAAAGAAGAAGAAAAAGACGACGCGGAGAAAGACGATTCGGACAAGGGGGATTCCTCTGACGACAAGACCGCCGATAGCAAAGACGACTCCTCCGACGATAATAAGGACGACGAAAAGGACGATTCCGATATGCTCGACGGAATGCCCGATTGGTTCGTCGGCCCACTGTTGGCAGATCTCGTCGCCCACGAAGTCGGACATACGATCGGCTTGCGTCACAACTTCAAAGGCTCGGCGCTATATACCCTCGACGAAATCAACAGCGAAGAAGTCAAAGGTAAAAAAACTTTCACCGCATCGGTGATGGACTACACGCCGATCAACTTCCGCTACGAAAGTGGCGACGTTCAGGGTGATTACGGCATGATCGACATCGGCCCCTACGACTACTGGGCGATCGAATATGGCTACTCATTCGATGACAAGAAGTTGCCCGAACTACTCAAGCGTTGTGTCGAACCGGAATTGCAATACGCAACCGATGAAGACACCAGCGGCCCAGATCCGCTCGCACGTCGTTATGACTTTGCCAAAGATCCGCTCGACTACGCCGAAGAGCAGATGCGATTGGTGAAGCTTTATCGCACCCGAATCTTGGACAAGTTTGTCAAGGAAGGCGACACTTGGGCCAAAGCACGTCGGGGTTATGAATTGACATTGTCACTGCAAACCCGTGCGGCAAGCATGATGGCCAATTGGGTCGGCGGGGCATTCGTCAATCGTGATAAGAAAGGTGATCCCGGCGATCGCTCTCCCGTACAAGTTGTTCCTGCCGAACAACAACGTGCGGCGATTCAGTTCGTCATCGACAATACGTTTAACGACGCCGCCTTCGGATTGACGCCGAAATTGCTCGAACGAATGACGTCCGAGCGTTGGCTCGATGGCAGCGGACACTTCGGCTCAAGTGGCGAAGCGACTTGGCCGGTTCACGACCGTGTGCTCGGCCTGCAATCGTCCGCCCTGACGTGGTTGATGAGTCCGACCACGTTGCGCCGGGTCTACGACAACGAGATGCGATTGCCTGCCGACGCCGACGCGGTCACGTTGCCCGAATTGCTCGACACGATCAGTGAAGCGGCGTGGACGGAAATTGAAGCCGAGTGTCCGGATGGGCGAAATAATCGTCAGCCGATGATCACTTCGTTGCGACGGAACTTGCAGAAGGAACACACGCAGCGTTTGATCGATTTGTTGCTTGAGAAAAACAACAACACCGCGGCCTATAAACCCATCACTGATTTGGCCCGGATGGAGCTAGTTGACTTGCAGAAGGAGATCGAAGAGCGATTGAAAACCTGCGAGAAGAAGATGGATGCGTACTCGCGAGCCCACTTGAACGAAACCGCGATGCGGATCGGACAAGCGCTTCAAGCTGGATTCACGTACAACTCCGGGGCCGGTGCCTCGGGGGGACGAATCCTGATCCTTGGCGAAACGCCCGCGGAATAGACACCCGCAGAGAACGGTCTAATGAACTGATGTGAGGTGACGGCAAAGGCGGCGTGACGCGGCCTTTGCCTGTACGTGACGCTTGCTCATGACGCCTGTCCATGGCGACACGGGCTCGACTGCCACACGTCAGTTCATCGATTTGCCAATCGGCATGCCGACCCGAATGCCTCGTTCCATTTGAGAATACGGTTTCGAGTCAACAGCCGACGGGCGTGAGTCCCGGCTATTGCACCGATACCGTGGCTGGCGCTAGGCGGATTATCCTAGAATCACGTTGGAACGAGGCCCTCGATTCGATCTTGTTCATAGGATCGGGCTGAACAACCGAGCCACGATGCGGCCCGCCTTTGTTAACCAAGGGTGGGCCGCCGGCGTTTCCGGATTTGGCCAAGTCGCGAACGCAAAGTCTTCTCGCAGCATGTCCTCGACGGCGGCGACGAACCGCGGACACTCGACGGCCACCATCATTTCAAAATTTAGATGCAGCGAACGGTTGTCCAGATTGGTCGACCCAATCATCGCCAGCTTATCGTCGACCAGCCAGCACTTTTGGTGCATCAGGCCTTCGCGGTATCGCCCGACGCGTACCCCCGCATTCATCAATTCGCGTTCGTAGTGAAATCCGGACAGGAAGACGCTGTAGTGGTCTGCGATCGATGGAATCAAGATTCGAACGTCAACGCCGCGGGCCCGGGCCATCGCGAGGCTAACCTGCGTGGTTTCGTCGGGAACTAAGTAGGGTGTCGTGATCCATAATCGCTTCTTCGCCGAGGCGGCGATGGACGCAAACATCATCGTCGCCCGTGGCTGGTCGTCGGCGGGACCGGTCGCACAGATCGCCGCTCGTCCGCCTGATGACGATCGGGGTTTCGTTGGCCGGTCATTGGACGGCAGTGCATCCGGATCCTCGGCGGGCTGCCATTCCGCTTCGGGGATATCCTGGCGTGCGGCCCAGTAATAGTCACCCGCAAATACGGCTTGGACTTTGCGTGTCACGGGGCCATCGAGCAGCACCGCTGTATCACGCCATCGATCGGTCCAGCCGGCATCGCCGGTGTACTCCTTGCCAATATTAAGTCCACCGACAATCGATGTTTTACCGTCGACAACCACCAGTTTTCGGTGGTTGCGAAAGTTGACTTGAAACCGCGTCGTGAACAAGGTCGGTGAGTCGAACGCACGGACGTCGATGCCCGCATCGGTCAATCGCTGGATGTAATGGCGCGACAAGCCGATGCTACCGATGTTGTCATACAAGAATCGAACCGTGACACCGTGCTTGGCCCGTTCGATTAAAGCGTCGGCGACGCGGTTTCCGATCGGATCGTCGCGAATGATGTAGAACTCAAGATAAACGTAGCGCCGAGCTTTGCCTATTTCATTGATCATCGACGCGTAAAACGTTTCACCGTCGATCAGCAGCGATGCTTCGTTGTGATCGCAGATCGGGGTGTCGAGCACATCGGCGACCGTTTCAAGCGGTGTCGAAAGGTCCGTCGACCTCACGCCGGGGTCGGTCCGCAGTTCACGTTTCACCGCCGCGACGCTTTGTTTGTGTTTAACACCTACGTCGCGAATGGATTCTCGATAGCCAGAGAACCGGTACCTACCAAAGACCCAATACAGCGGGATGCTGACGATCGGCAGCGAAATTAGAACGACGACCCAAGCGATCGCGGCTTGGGTGGTGCGGACGTACCAAATCGCGTGTAACGCCGATGCGATGGCGATCGCTTCGATACCGAAGACCATCAGCGAAGTCACCGTGGTCCAGGACAACGATTGGGCGATCTCAATCGGATTCATCGGGATGATCACTGGCTTCAAAAGCACTCGTGTCGATGATGTTGATGATGACGCCTTTCTGTTTGGTTGTCGTTTGATAGACCATCAGTTTCACGATGACCTGATGCGCACTGTTTTCGGTGAACTTTTTGATCACGGATTTGCCCGAGTCACGGACTTGGTGCAGCAGTTGGGACAATTCGGGAATCGGCAGCGAGTGGGTGAAGTTGTCGATCGGCCGCCCCACGTCGTGGCTCATCAAACGAAAGTATTTCGTCGCCAGTGGCGTGAACTTACGGATGCAGAGATTCTGATCTAGAAAGATCGTGCCGATATCGGAGAGCCCCAGCAGGTTGTTTAAATCGTCGGTGACGACTTGCAGTTCGGTGATCTGTCGCTGGTTTTCTGAATTGACCGAATACAGTTCTTCGTTGACGCTTTGTAGTTCCTCGTTGGTGCTCTGCAACTCTTCGTTGCTGGCGATCAACTCTTGGTTGGTCGATTGAAGTTGTTCGTTGCTCGCTTCGAGTTCTTCGATCGTGGCGTTTAACGTTTCCTTGGTGTACTCCAGTTCGGATCGCAACGCGTCGTGTTCGATGCCGCTACGACTGGGGGTCAATTCCTCGAATTCTGAATTTCCGAGTTCATTCCCCGAACCGAATTCAATGAACCAAAGGAAGCGACTGCTACTGGGTTCTTTCGGGATCGCTCGCACGATCACGTCGGTGACGCGTACTTGTCCTCCTTTCTGAGGAAACGCGACATCTCGCAGAAGCACTTGTTTTTTGGTCTCGACCGCCCTCACCATCGCCGCACCGATGCTTCCACGGACGCCGTCGGGCAGCAGTTGGCTGACCTTTCCACTGGGGCGTCCGTTCGTCGGAATCAGGTAAAAATGGGCGTCGCCGAAAACATGAATCACGTTGCGATATTCATCGACCAATAGCCCACGTTTGACGTATTCGCCAAGCAGCAGATCGTATGAATCGAGCAGCGTGCTAAAACTGGGGCGGCCAGAACCACTTCGATTGACCAGTTCTACCAACCGTGATGGGAAGACCTTTTTCGTCTTGTAGTTCTTCAGTTGATCGGGCAGGAATTTAGTTCCGCTACCGATCTTACGGTACAGTCGCCACGTCGGATCAATGGTTTCAAACTCCGAATCCATCATCGATGGAACTTCACTGGGCCCGAGCATCAGGATGCCATCGGCTTCGAGTGAAAAGTGAAACGAATGAAACGCTGATTGCTGAGCTTCTTTTTCGAGATAAATCAGCATGTTGCGGCACGCGATCAAATGAATCCTCGAAAACGGAGGGTCTTTGATCACGTTGTGACGAGTAAAGATGATGTGCCGTCGCAGGTGGGTATCAACCGAGCGAAGGTTGGAGTCGACTTTCAGAAAGAACCGTTCCTGACGTTCGGGCGTCAGGTGTTCGATCGCTTCCTTGGAATAGATACCTTTGGCCGCGACTTTTAGTGCCCGGTCGTGAACGTCGGTGGCCAAGATTTTGAATCGCGGCGTTTTTCCGGCCGCGTCAAAAGCTTCGATCGTGACCATACCGACGGTGTAGGCTTCCTCTCCGGTCGCGCATCCGGCGACCCAGACTCGGAGTTCGTCATCGGGGCTAAAATTTTGAATCGTCGTGACGAGTTCTTGTCGTAGCACCGAATACGCTTCTTCGTCTCGGAAGAACTTGGTCACGCCAATCAACAAGTCGAAATAAAGGGCGTCGAGTTCTTCTGGGTTGTCTCGGATCGTCTCCGCATACTCGGCAAGCGTATTGGCCCCGGTCGAAACAATTCGGCGGGTGACACGGCGGTCGATCGTCCCCGCTTTATAGTGCGCAAAATCGATTCCGTGCCGATCACAAAGCAACGAGAAGATGCGTTCAATGTCAGTTCGGAGATGCTTCGGTTCGGTGGGATCTTCGTCGATCATCGAATCCGGATCGGAGGCAAAACGCATCAACAAGGACGAAATTTCTTCGCGTGGAAGCGAGAACAAAACGTCACCGGTTGAGATCGCATTGGTTGGCATCCCGTTGAACTCGGCCGAGTCTGGCGATTCGACAACCGTGACGCCTCCGGCGGCGCGAATTTGCCGAATTCCCACCGAACCGTCCGAACCGGTTCCCGAAAGAACGACCCCGATACAGTGCTTGCCGTATGTCTGAGCGGCTGAACTGAAAAAATGATCGATCGGCTTGGGAATCTTTTCCGAATCGGCGTCTGACAACACGAAGTGACTTTGCTCAATCCGTGTTTCTTGTGCCGCGTTGTTCAAGTAGATGTGGTTGGGTTCAACCGGCATCCCGTCGGCGACGTTGACGATTGGCATCGAGGTATGTCGAGCCAGGATCTCGTCCATCAAGCTTTTGAAGCCGGGGGAGAGGTGGACGATCACAACGATCGCGCAGCCGGTATCGGGGTTCAGGTTGCCGAATAAGACCTCCAGGGATCGTAGACCGCCGGCAGAGGCGCCGATCGCGATGATGGATTTGGCTCGGTTGTTATGACTGGTCGGTTGATTCATTATGGTCTTTGTTGCGATCGTGATTGATCAATCAAGATCGGAGTTTTCCTCGACCTCGGCCAGATGCAATGAGAATTTGACAACCGTTCCGCCGTTACGATTCGGTTCAATCCAAATTTTGCCTCCATGACGCACGATGATTCGTTTGCAAAGCGCCAGCCCGGCACCGATGCCAGGGACGTTATGATCGAAGCCCAATCGTTTGAACATCGAGAAGACTCGTTCGAAATGTCGTGGATCGATTCCGATGCCGTTGTCGATGATCGCGATGTGTGCAAATCGGCCTTCGATGGAAGATTCGACTTTGATCTTTGGAGGTTCGTCGCCGCTGTATTTGATGGCGTTGTCAAAGAGGTGAAAGAACAACGTTTCGATTTGATCGGCGTCACCGGAAACCGGGGGCATCTTGCCGAGTTCAATTTCTGCATCGTAGTACTGTAGGCTCGACGCCAAGCTTTGCGAGGCATCCGAAGCGACTTCGTTCAAGTCAACTCTTCGCATCGCCCCCCCACGGGTGTTGATCCGCGAATAAGCCAGCAGCGCATCGATCATGTCTCGAAGTGACCCGGAGCTTTCGTTGATCACGCGAACCGATTTGATCACCTCGTCGGGGAGACTCTCGCCGACCTGTTTTTCCAAGATTTGTGCGTACTGTTGGATGTGCCGTAGCGGGACTTCCAGGTCGTGCGAAACCGCGTAAGCGAAATCAGGCAATTCTTCGTTGATCTGGGCCAGCGTCAGCATTGTTTGCTTGGCCCGCTCGGCTTCTTTGATCGCGGTGATTTCGGTCGTCGTCAGCACAATCCCTTCGACGCGTCCGGCTTCGTTTCGGTAGGGTTGCATCCGTTGCAAGAAGATCCGCCCGTCACTGCTTTGGACTTCGACTTCTTTGGCGATCTGTGACTCCAGAACTTCGGTCGCATCGGCGATCAGGTTTGGGCTGTCTAGCTTGTAGGCGATGTGCTCGATCGGCCGTCCGATGTCTTGGTCAAGCACGTTGAAGGCGGCCGAGATCGCGGGGGTGAACATGCGGATTTTAAATTCTTCGTCCAAGAATACCGTGCCGATGTCGGTGCTCTTGAGCAGGTTATCCATGTCGCTGGTCAACTGAGTCAGCTCTTCGATTTTCTGCTTGTGTTCCGCGTTAACCGTATAAAGTTCTTCGTTGACGCTGTGCAATTCTTCGTTCGTGCTTTGCAGCTCTTCGTTCGAAGCGATCAGTTCTTCGTTGGTCGCCTGCAATTCCTCGTTGCTCGATTCCAACTCTTCGACCGTCGCCTGCAAGGTTTCGCGGGTGTAGCCGAGTTCACGTTCGAGTTGCGTGATTCGTTCGGATGCGATCTCGTTGGCGTCGATGTGTGCCGATTCGATCGTGACCCCCGCATGATCCTCCATCGGTTCAACGGAGATCAGATACAGGTTCTGAGATGCCTTTCGATAAGGCTCAATGGTAACGCGAAAGATGCTTTCTTTTTCGCCTTCGATCTGATGGTGGATCCCGTTGAATACAATCGGTTTATCATCCTGCTTGGCGCGCAAGACGCCGGCGCTGACAGCGGTGCGAAGCTCACCGGAGAGCAATTTAATCGCGTCGAGTGTCGGTCGGCCTTCCGGTTGAACGAGCAACTTCCGGGCGTCGCCAAAGGTGTGAACGAGTTCGCCAAAATCGTTGATCAGAAAGCTCGGCGGGACATACCGCGCGAGGAGTTCTTCGTAGGCTTCGGAGAGCCAAGCTTGGCGATCCCGTTGTGGTCCCATCGCGACAAACATTGGGTTCTTTTCGCGGATGACGTTTTGCAGCGATGGCGACACGGGCATCCGTGTCGCATCGGGCAGGCGGATGTCGCGTTTCTTGCTATAGATTCGCCAGTGTCGATCAAAGGTTTCGAACTCGGGCGCCAATTCACCCACCGTTTCGCTGGGGCCCAAAAATAAAACGCCGCCGATCCGAAGGCCGAAGTGAAACATCGACAGAACTCGATGCTGGACTCGTGGCTCGAGATAGATCAACACATTGCGGCAACTGATCAAGTCGATCCGGGTGAAGGGCGGATCGTTGGTGAGGTCATTGGCAGCGAAGATGACCCGCTGTCGGATTTCGCGTTTGATATGGCACAAGCTGTTGTTGCGACTGAAGTACTTGATCGCAAGTTCGGTCGGAACCTGGTCGAGTACATGTGACGGATAGACCGCCATGCTGGCCGTTTCCAATGACGTCCGGTGAACGTCGGTCGCGAAAACTTTGAAATCGATATCCGTTCGCTTGGACTTCTCGATCGCTTCGGCAAACAAAATGGCGAGCGAGTAAGCTTCTTCGCCCGTCGCACAACCGGGCACCCAAATCCGCAGGTCTTCGTTCGGCGGAGCTTTCTCGACGAGCTTTGGGATGAATTCTTGTCGCAATCGTTCGAACGCGCCGTGGTCACGAAAGAACTGCGTGACCTCGACGAGAAGGTCGCGAAAGAGCAGGTCGAACTCGTGTTGGTTTTCTTCCAGGAAGTTCGCATAGCTGCCGAGATCGACGAAGCCTCCCATCTGCATCCGACGTTCGATTCGGCGGGTAATTGTTGCCGGTTTGTAGAGTGCAAAGTCAACGCCGTTGTGCAAGCGATACATCCGCAGGATGCTGAAGATTCCCGAGTCACTCGACGGTGTCGCCTGTTCGTTGGTCACCGACAGCTGATCACGGTTGCGGTTTTCCGCGTACTGGATTAACCGCTGTGCCATTTCGGAAGGATTGCAAATTGCGTCAACGGCGCCGGATCGAATCGTCGCTTGTGGCATGCCGTCAAAGCCCGCCGAGTCTGGGCTTTGGGCGATGACGATTCCGCCAGCTTGGCGGACGTCACCGACGCCACGCGAGCCATCGCTGCCGGTCCCGCTCATCACGATCGCCACCGCACGATCGCCCGCGTCCATGGCAAGCGATCGAAAGAAAATATCGATCGGTAGATTCAAACCACGATCTTGGTCTTGGTCGGTCAGCAGCAGTTTGCCTTCCGAGAGAGCCATGTTCTTTTCCGGTGGAATCAAATAGATCGAGTTTGGTTCAACTTCGATTCGATCGACGACCTTGTGGATCGACATCTTGGTGTGTCGCGCGAGCAGCTCGTCCATCAAACTTTTGAAGTCGGGCGACAGGTGCTGGACCACGACAAATGCCATGCCGGTGTCGGCTGGCATGTTGTCAAAGAACTCTTGAATCGGGGACAGTCCGCCGGCGGAAGCTCCGATTCCGACGACAAGACTTTGGGTGTCTGTAGGGTCCGACATAAGATCTTGTGTTCAGCTATTTTGGTTGAAGTCGTCGTGACAATTGGGCAGACCGTTGCGTCGCAACAGTCCAGTTTCCGTTAGAGAATGCAGACAAGTTATCGCAATTGTTGCGGTTTCGAAATCATAGGCAAAGAAGCTTTCGTCCTTAGAGGCTTGCACCGACACACCGCACCGAAGACGTCCGTCGCGACCAAGGTAGAGTGTAACTCTTATGTCCAGGTCTGGTGCGATCATTGGTATTCGGTGAATCGGACGCAAGGGATCGTCATTCAATCGTCGGGATCATTGGCGCGCCTCGACGTTTTGTAAGACTATATGTTCTCTTCGCCTCGGTGCATGGAATTGCGGCGGGGATAGAGTTGCTGTCGGGACGCCTGACTTGCCGGGTGCCGGAGTGAGCGACTTTTCATTCGATGCTACGGATCGAAACATTTGGACGCATCACCGTGCAACCTAATCGAGATCGAACAGGGAGTGTGTCAGTATTGGCAAACCGTGTGTGCCATATTTGTCAACCGATAACCACGACGATTCTCTGTAAATTGTTTCAGATTTCGCTTGCAGAGTTTTTCGGTAAGGGGTAGGATCCCCCTACAGGTTTTGCGAAGAAGCTGATTCTTGCCGACTCTTATCGGCGACTGGATGTCACGCAAGAGCTATGGGAAATACCTAGTGTCAACGAGTGTTGTCATTGGGGGCAGTGACATCCATACATGCACCATGTTCAGGCGAATGCCTGGGATTGATTGCTCGGTGCATCAGGCGTGAGGAGGAATCGCCATGCTCGTTATTTCTCGAAAGAACGAAGAGTCCATTTGTTTTCCGGGAACCGGCATTGAAGTGCGTATCTTGAGGCCGGGGCCTTCGAAGGTGAGGGTCGGTATCAAAGCTCCGCCAGAGATCCCGGTGCTCCGCGGTGAGCTTGAGCTTAATGGTGGTGTAGGCGACGCCGAAGTCGCTGGCATCAAGAGCGTCATGATCGTCGATGACAATTGGAATGAAATGAAATTACTGGCCGGCTACCTCCGGCTGAAGAAGTTAGAAGTGCAGACAGCGGAAAGCGGCGCGGTAGCGATGGAGCAGCTCCTCTCCGGTGCGACACCTGACGTCGTGCTGTTGGACATGATGATGCCCGAGTACGACGGGGCATGGACCATCAATCAATTGCGGTCCTCCCCCGTGACCGAAAAGCTCAAAGTGTTCGCCGTCAGTGGGTGTGATCCGGATGAATTAAACGTTCCCATCGGGCCGAGCGGCGTTGATGGTTGGTATCCCAAGCCTTTGAATCCAGAAAAACTAGCCAATGACCTGCAGCGCCAAGCGTTCCTCGTGACCACCTAGCGCTTTGTCGACCTTCCAGATCAGGATGAGCCGATTAGCGTTAGCCACGGTTTTGGTGGAACCACCGGGACTTATACCCATCGGCTGATGATTCTCACCTAAGCATTTGATCAAGACGGAGAATTCGTCGGGCCAGCTCGGTCCACAAAACGATTGTTTCAGTAAACCTTTGAACCCCCTGTTGTTTTCAATCAGCGAGACCCAATGCCCCTTTGCTGATTGGCACAACCTTCGCGTGGGCGAGATCGACTCGGGGCAACCGCCGCAACGGGACACCTTTCGTTGTAGCGCATGGTCTTGCCCACGCATTTTCTATTCTTAGGTGGCCTGCCTTGTTTGAGCCTCCGGGGTGTGGTGGGACGAAGGCTGTTGCCAACGCTCGTCCAGCCGATGTCTTGGCTTTCACGCTATCCAGAAGTCACAGGTCGCAGGTCGACTGATCATTCGACGGGCGTTGGTCCCGATGGTTCCCCCGAAACCGTGACCTATGCAATTGGCGAGTGCTGGTTTCAAAAGTTGGCGAAGCGTCAGTCGTGCAACGGGTGTTCGTCGACCGGTCAGGATTCTTCGATCGAAACGATCCACCGCGTCGCATAGTGCAGCAGTTCGGAAGTCGAGCTTAGCTCAAGTTTGTTCTTGATTCGCTCTCGGTAGGAGTCGACCGTCTTTGTTTTCACGCCCATTTGCTCGGAGATCAGCTTCGTCGAGTAGCCTTGGCCGATCAGTTCAAACACTGACAGTTCGCGTTTGGAAAGCTTCGAGATCTCCTGGAACATGATCCCCGTCGTCGACTGGGGGGCGCCGTTGTTTTCACAGGGCTCGAGTGATGGCGAAAGGTAAATTTCTCCGTCGAGAATCGTTTGGATTGCCCGGTCGATGTTGACGTCAGTTTCTTGCTTCGCGATATATCCGTGTGCCCCTTGGGCAATGCACCGATGGGCGAACAGGTGTGCGTCACGCATCGATGAAACCAGGATTTTGACGTCCGGTCGCAGAATTCGTGCTTGGGCGATGAATTCCAGCCCGCTCCCATCGGGGAGGCCTAGGTCGACGATTGCAAAATCGAAGGGTGTCTCTTCCAGGGCGCGCATGCCTTCGGCGAGTGTCGCTGCGGTGACCGCGATTTCCCAGTGGTCGTGTTGGGCGATCGCGGCGCGTACCCCAAGTCGGATCAGCTGGTGGTCGTCGAGAACGAGGAAGCGAATCGGTGCCATTGGGAAAGATTTAGAAAAAAATGAGTGATGCGGTAATTCTCCCACATACTGCTCATCAGGTGGCTGGGATAATCCCCCCCGTGATGCTATAGCGTCACGGTCGAGCGTTACCCCACGTCGATCCTAAACAGTTGCGGGAGCTCTGCCCCAGCTCCAACGTCGGCTGTTTATGCCTCCACAGGCTTGTTGCCCCGCCTGTGGAGGCTTTTTTTCTTTTATTTGTTCCCTTTCCCTGGACCGGTAGCTCCAAAGATGGGACTTGAGGCTAGGGCGGAGATCGCCTCGCCCATTTGGCGATAGATCTCTCCCAATTCGTCTGGGGCCAGTTGATCGGGCTTAGCGATTAGCGAGTGCCCAACTTTTAAGGCTTGGATATGATCACGGAGTTCGTGAACTTCATCGCTCGTCAGCCATATTCCTTTCCCTTCTGGTTCGTTGTTAGTCTCGGACATCATCCTCCAAAGGTCTCCATTCGGGCGCCCCAGCAGAAGTGATCGATTCTATCGCTTTTTTGCAAATTAGTGAACGGATCAATGGGTACGTCGCTGCATTTCTGATGCCGAGCTCATTTCTTGACCTCCTGCATGTCCCGTAGCAACGGATTTAGGAAGCGAAAAGCGGTTTGAATTACCGAACCAATTATCGCGGAAGTTGTGCAAGCTTGCGGCCTCATGGTAGCATTTTGCGACGGGGGGATGGCCGCGGCGTTCTTGCTGACGCAAATGTTGAGGCCAACCAAGCAATAACTTCTCAGTCGCGCGAAGATTTTTCGGTGCGTGGGGCCGATCTCGAATGCCAGATTCTGGTGAGTGTTACATCGTTGGAATTGGTGCCTCTGCGGGGGGGCTTCAGGCGTTAGAGGAATTTTTCCTCGCAGCTGATCCGGAGGCGCCGCTGGCTTACGTCGTGATCCAGCACCTCTCGCCGGATTTCAAGAGTGTGATGGATCAATTGCTGTCGCGCAAAACCAAGTTGCCGGTTCATGTAATTGAAGATGGCATGCAGGTTGAACCTCGCAACGTCTATTTGATGCCGGCCCGGAAAGAGGCGATTGTCAGTGACGGGAAGTTGCGGTTGACGGACCGTACCGAACACGAGCAACTCAGTTTTCCGATCGATTATTTTCTTCGTTCGCTCGCTCAGGATGCGGGGCCGCGTGCGATTGCCGTCATCCTATCGGGGACCGGGTCCGACGGATCACGTGGCATTCGCGAAATTAGCGAGTGTGGCGGTTTAGTGGTGGCGCAGAGCGATCCCAGTTTCGACGGGATGCCCCATAGCGCGATCGCAACGGAGGTCGTGGACCTAGAGTTGCCCGCCAGGAAGATCGGTGCGTCGTTGGTTCGTCATTTGACGTCTTCGGGCGAAGATCTTTCGGCGCTCGTCGACGATGAGAGTTCAGGTGACGAATCGGTCGCGGCAGTGTTCGATCATCTGAATCTGAAGTTCGGGATCAATTTTGCAAACTACCGAACGGAGATGATGCTACGCCGGCTAAACCGTCGTCGCACGTTATCGGGGCATGCTGACTTAGCGGCGTATGCGAAATGGGCGAGCGAGTCGCCCGACGAGCTTGAAAAGCTGTATCACGATTTGTTGATCGGGGTCACACAATTCTTTCGAGACCCCGAGGTGTTTGAATACTTCGAGTCTTCGGTGATCCCCCGCATCGTCAGTCGGCTCGAAGGGCAGCATGAGCTACGTGCCTGGGTTGCCGGTTGCGGTACCGGGGAAGAAGCGTATTCGATCGCGATCGCAATTGCAGAGCACCTCGAACGCCACGGGCTAGATCGAGAGGTTCGGATCTTTGCCTCGGACGTTCACGAGCAGTCGCTCTCCGCGGCCAGTCAGGGGATTTATTCCGAGGGGCAGTTGACGGGGATCTCCGACGATCGATTGCAACGATATTTCATTCGGCGTAACGGCAATTACCAAGTGGCGCCGTCGCTGCGCAAAATGGTGGTATTCTCGCCGCACAACATCCTACGTGACGCGCCATTTACGAAATTGGATTTGGTTACGTGCCGTAACTTGCTGATTTATTTGACGCCGTCGGCGCAACGCAAGGTCTTGGGGTTGTTCCATTTTGGTCTCAAACGAGATGGCTTCTTGTGTTTAGGGGCGAGCGAAACGATCGGCGACTTGCAAGATGTTTTCAAGGTCGTCGACGCGCATACCTGTTTCTATGCGAAGTGTCGTGATCGCTTTCCGGCAAAAGCATTTGATTTGACCGGAACGCTTTCGACCGAACGGCGTCGTTTGGTCGGCCCGGAGGACACGTCGGGATTTCTGAACACGCGATCGATGTTAAAGACGTACGATCGGCTGCTGGAGGAGTTCATCCCGCCATCGATATTGATCAACAGCGAGCGCGAGATTCTGCATACGTTTTCTAAAGCAGGGCGGTACCTGCAATTTAGTGCCGGGCGACCGACGAAGGATGTCCTGACGTTACTGCATCCTGATTTGTCAGCCGTTGCCTCACGGGCGTTGCGACAGGCGGAAAAAACCGGCAAGAAGATTGTCGTGCCTAAGGTGGAGTGCCAAACAGAAAACGGTAAATCGAGCATTTCGCTTTCGGTGTTACCGGTTCGGTCGGACGATGCGTCACGGCAGTGGTTGATCCAATTTGACGATCCGTCCGACGCGACGTCTCGATTGATCCCATCCGAAGAATTGCAGTCGTCGAGCGAATCGCTTGAGATCAATGACTTGCGGCGCGAATTGGATTTCACGAAAGAAAGTCTGCAGGCGACCATTGAAGAGCTGCAGACGACCAACGAAGAGTTGCAGTCGGCGAATGAAGAATTGGTGTCTTCTAACGAGGAGTTGCAAAGCACCAATGAGGAACTTCACAGCGTCAACGAAGAGCTCTACACGGTCAACTCTGAGCATCAGCGAAAGATTACCGAGCTGACTGAGTTGACCAATGATATCAACAACTTGCTTAACGGTAGTGACGTTCATCAGTTGTTCTTGGATCGCGAGCTTGGCATCCGCCGATTCACTTCCGGTGCGGCCGCGATCTTTAATTTGATTCCGCAAGACATCGGTCGCCGGTTCGATAACTTTTCGCATCGGATCAAGCACGACACGTTGGACAACGACATCGAAGCGGTGATCGAAACCGGAGTGTTGAAGGAGTTTGAAGTTCGTGACGATGTTCATGACACGTGGTACTTGATGCGCATTCGGCCGTATGTCGCGCCGAATGGGATTGACGGAATCGTGTTGACGCTGGTCGATATCACATCGTTGAAGGTCGCGCAGGCTCGGCTGATGGAACTGAGCGAGATCGTCGAGCACACCGACGATGCGATCTATCGGGTGAACCTTGACGGCGAGATCCGGACGTGGAACCGGGGGGCGGCTCGGCTCTTTGGCTACGAGAGTAAAGAGATCGTCGGGCGTCGCGATTCGCTACTGACGCCGGACGATCGCAGCGCCGAAGCATCGGATTACTATCAACGCATTCGCGATGGACTTTCGGTCGATCGGCTTGAAACGATACGGAGCAAGAAAAACGGCGACCGGTTCGACGTCTCACTCACCGTTTCGCCAATTCAGAATCATAACGGGGATATCGAAGGGGCTTCGATCATCGCGCGTGATATCACGCAGCAGCGGCGTGCCGAATCTGAGATTCGACGCGCCGTTCAGCAGCGCGATCAGTTTTTGGCGACACTATCTCATGAACTGCGAAACCCCTTCGCGGCAATCTTAAACGCCTACGCGCTCTCAAAGGAGTCGGAGCTTGATCACGATGCCGAGCGCGAGTCCCGGGAGGTGATGGAGGCGCAGCTCCAGCACGTATCGCTTTTGCTGGACGATCTATTAGACGTCGCTCGGTTTACCAATGGAAAGTTGACCATTCGGAAGCGGCCGATCGACATCACTAAATTGACCAATCCGGTGCTTGATTGCGTTCAGCATCGGTTCGATCGCTGCAATCAATCGCTGCAAATCCAAGTCGACGACGAACCGATTTACGTGCTGGCTGATGCGGGGCGCTTGCAGCAGGCGCAGGTCAATTTATTGGTCAACGCATCAAAGTACAGTCCATCACGGCGTTCGATTTGGTACAGCGTTGGCCGTGATGGTGATCAAGCGGTCGTCACGGTACGCGACGAAGGGGAAGGGATCTCGGCGACTCTGTTGCCGACAATTTTCGAACCCTTCACTCAGTCAGAGCAGGACATGGACCGCACGCAGGGCGGCATGGGGCTGGGGTTGTCGATTGTCAAAGCGATTGTCGATGCCCACGGAGGAACCATTGACGCGCATAGTCCAGGGCCAAATCGAGGTAGCGAATTTGTGCTTCGGTTACCGCTGACGTCGGAGCGACCACAGGTGACGCTGGAGTCTCCGGAGAGTCTGATTGCGGGGATCCGAGTCCTGTTGGTCGAAGACAACGATGGGATTCGTCGTATGCTTGCCCGCTCACTTCAGTTGCGTGGATTCCAGGTGATTACGGCCGCCAACGGACGATCGGGACTGCGTGAAGTTGACCGCGAGGATCCCGACGTCGCGGTGGTCGATATCGGGCTGCCCGATGTCGACGGCTACGAGTTTGCGAAGGTCATTCGTTCAGACCGAAATCATCGAAATTTGGTCATGATTGCGGTCACCGGATACGGCCGCGATGAAGACCGGATCCAGGCGGAAGAAGCAGGGTTCGACCTGCATCTTGTCAAACCCGTCGATCCCCAACGACTGATCGAAGCGATCTCCAAATGCTGCAAGTTGCGGGAAGGCGCCGGGGAATGAACAACAAACACGTTCCAATTCCGCCAAATTTTGCAAATGACGGCGGCGTGATGCCCCACCGAAAGTCGTTCAGAGATTAAGTTGCTGTCGGTGGGCCCGGCCGAATTTCGGACGGCGATTGCAACGAAATTGCTGGAGTCATTTTTGGTGTTTTCGGACAGCCTGGCGAGGGGTTGCCGGCGCTGTGATTTATCTCGAGTGGTGATTGCTTGTAAGTGAAAAACCCACATTTCCAAACCAATCGTGGGATTTCGATGTTGACTGGCGTATTGGAATCCCTATGTTGAACTTACCAATACTTCCGCATTCTGGGGGGCAGTCCAGTCCATATGGGTGCTGCCCCTGTAAGAGGCGACGGGGCAATATTTATGTTAGTACTAACCAGACGGACCGATGACCTAGTGACGTTTCCTGAGGTCGGCATCAGCCTGCGCTTCTTGAAAGTCCGTGCCGGGCAAGCACGCGTAGGGATCGACGCTCCGAAGGACATCTCAATCGTCCGTGGCGAGCTGCAGTCGGAAGAGATCATCAGCGAGAGTGCGCTGGCCGACCGATTCCCGATGCACTGCGTCCCACCCGAAGCGCGTCACTCCATTCGTAACGAACTGCACCAAATCAGCGTCGGTATGCACCTCTATCGTGAGTTGCTCGCCGCCGGCCAAATCGAAGAAGCGGAGTGCACGTTTCAGGACATCGAAGCAGCGCTTTCACGTCTGAATGAAAGCAAGTGGTTGCAACGCCAAGCGTCGAAGCCGGTTTCAAAGAATATTTCGATCGCGTTGGTCGAAGACGATCAGAACGAACGTGAGTTGCTTGCCGGATTGCTGCGTTTGAAAGGCTATCGCGTGCAAGGGTATCAAGACGGTCAGTCGGCTCTGGATGACATGTCTACCTCGACGCCTCCGAATATCATCTTGGTCGACATGTTGATGCCGGTCGTTAGCGGTGCCGAAACGGTGCGGACGCTCCGTGAAAACGAACGCTTTAACTCGTCGGCAATCTTCGTAGTCAGTGGAATGACTCCGGATTCAAGCGAGATCAGCGTGGGCACCGGTGGAGCCGATCATTGGTTCTGCAAACCGCTGAACCCCGAATGCTTGATCGACGCGATCGAAGAACGCGTTCACACGTTCAGCCAGTGACTCCTAGCCAGTGGCTCACTATCCGGAAACGGTGAGGCTTGCCGGGCAAACGCTCCGCTTGCATTGTCGGGACCGGGCCTGCGGATCCTGTTGTTGGCTTACACGGTAGCGTCCATCTATCTTCAATGATGGTCTGCTAAGGCCCGCTGGAAGCCATGGCATGCTGATGTTTTCAGCCGGTGCTCGACCATCAACACTTTAGTAGAAGAACCGGTGGGCGGCGCATGCTGCGGTTCTTTCGACATCGTTATAGTCTTGGGGACACGGCACTGGTCGACGCACGAGGTTTGTCGACCAGCCGAATAACGCTCATCACCCGAGCATGACGATTTTTCCCGTTTTCGCGCTTTCGTAGATCCCGCAAATCACCTCGACGCTGCGGCGTCCTTCGTGTCCGTCAAGGATCGAGGGGCGGTTTTCATTGATCGCGCTGACGGCTTCTTCGAACAACATCGTATGACCATGATGACCGATCGCGGCGGGATCGGCGGCGCCACCTCCGGTTTCGGTTTTGCCGGCCATCTCTTTGCGAATTCTGGCGTCTTCGTCGGTCTCGTTAGCGAACTGCCAGAACTTGATGTCTTCCTCTTCCAGAATCGCGCTGCCTTCGTTGCCGCTGATTTCGATTCGTTTTAGTGCGCCGGGGTAGGCCGTTGTGGTTGCTTCGATCACGCCGAGGGCGCCGTTCTTGAATTTGAGGGTTGCCACGGCAACGTCTTCGACTTCGATTCGCTCGTGAGTCATCGTGGCCGTCATCGCGCTGATTTGTTCGACGGGGCCCATCAACCACAGTAGCAAGTCCACGCTGTGGATGGCTTGATTCATCAAGGCACCACCGCCGTCGAGTTCCCAGGTGCCGCGCCATTGGCCGCTGTCATAGTATTCTTGGCTGCGGTACCACTTCACGTAGGCATCGCCCATCGTGATTTTCCCGAAGCGTCCGTCTTCGACCGCCTTCTTCATCAGCTGGCTCGATTGATGAAAACGACTTTGGAACGTGACGGTCAACCGGACTCCGTTTTCTTTGCAGGCGTCGATGATTGCGTCGCATCGTTCGGTCGTGATTTCCAGTGGCTTTTCGACGATCACGTGTTTGCCTGCCTTGGCAGCCGCGATTGCTGGGTCCAAGTGCAAACCGCTGGGCGTGCAGATCGAAATCGCATTGATCGATTCGTCGGCAAGCATTTCTTCCAGTGACGCAAAGCCGCGGCAATCATGTTCGCCGGCAAACGTTTCAACCTGTTCGGGACGACGGGCGGTCGCTCCGACGAGGTGAGCACCAGCGGCGTCTTTGATGGCGCGGGCATGGAAATTGGCGATCATGCCACAGCCGACGATTCCGATTCCGATGCTCATACGAAAGTACTCTCCCAATGGGGCGGGGTTGGCGTCTAATTCGAAAGTTACAGTCTATTCCGAAGGTCACAATTGTCGTCGTTGCGGCGGGGCTTGTGAACCGCCCCAACGCGAAGCTGCCCGGGCTAAGGGCGGGGGGCAAAGGGTGGGCGGTACCTTTCTGAGCCGCTACGATCAACCGCCACCGTCGCATTAATTTTCTATCCCGTTTTTTGCCGGTCTTGCCCGTGTCCGTTGCCACATCGCTTCACACCGAACGACTTCAAGAAATCGTCGAACTGATCGATCGCGATTCGGGGATCGGCACGACCCTGCGAGAAGGTCAGCCTGGCGAGCGAGTCGCGTTCAGTGGCGTTTGGGGATCATTGCGGGCCGTTTTCGCGGCTGCCGCGGCACGCTCGTGCTCAAATATCTTGATGCTCCTGCCGCAGGCCGCAGACGCGGATGTGGTTTCCGGAGATGCGATCGCGTTTGGCGTCGAGGATTCGTTACCGCTACCGCTGAGCGTTGGTCGTGGGGCGCACTCGTTGGCCGATCCGGAACTGGCCGAGCGTTTGCAAGTGTTGCAGAGGCTCCGCGGTCGCGACGAGAACGCGGCCAATCCGATGTTGGTCACGGCATACATCGGTGGTGCGTTGCAATTGGTTCCCACCCCTCGGCAGCTCGATTCGTCGACGCGTGAATTTACCGTCGGACACGAAATTCCGATGGATGAAGTCGCCGATTGGCTTCGCGAGTCCGGGTTTGTTTCCACCACGGCGGTCCAGCTACCCGGCGAGTTCGCGATGCGAGGTGGGTTGATCGATATCTATTCGGTCGACCATGCCAGCCCTATTCGAATCGAATGGTTCGGCGATGAAGTCGAGTCGATCCGCCACTTTGATTTGGGCAGTCAACGGAGCGTCGGCGAAGTCAACTCGATCGAGATCTCTGCGGTCGGCGTTCATGGCGACGCGCGCGATCCATCGTCTGACGAAGGCGGTCAATCCGGTTTAGCACAATCGGGCTTGGATTCGCAGTTAGATCTTGGACCGATCAGCGACTACCTGCCCGAGGACACTTTGGTGATCCTCGTCGAACCGCACGATTGCAAGTTAGCCGCCCAGAACTTGCTTCACCGCCTGGATGATCAAAGCGGATTCACTGATTTTGAATCACTGCTCGCATCGATGGCTCACCTGAGAATCGTGACCGCATCGACGCTGAACGAAGGTGGGGAAAAAACGATTGATCTGCGTTCGACCAGTGCCGACGGGTTCGCGCTTGCTCTCGAAGAAACGCAATCACGCATCGATACGGTTGCCGATGATCACGAGATCTTGCTCGTCGGAGATACCCCCGCCGACGCACAGCGGCTGACCGAGTTGTTGCAAGACACCAAGGCCGCGCGGAGCGGTCACCTCAAACCGGCGGTCGCGCAGATCAGCGGTGGGTTTCGACTAACGACATCGAAGGTTCTGGTGCTAACCGGGGCGGAACTGTTTCACCGCAGTCCGGTTCGCCGTGGAAAGACACGGGCTCAGGGCAAACCCATCACCACGTCGCTGCAACTTGAACCAGGCGACTTGGTGGTGCACTTATCACACGGCATCGGCCTGTACCTAGGCCTTGATCACTTAGAAAAGAACGGTCAGCACGTCGAGCACTTGGTGTTGGAGTATGACGGCGGTTCGAAGATCTACGTGCCGGCGTCGCGCATCGGCTTGATTCAACGCTACGTCGGAGGCACCAAAAGCCAACCGAGACTGGCCAAGGTCGGCGGACAAGCGTGGGCACGGCAGAAGAAGGCAGCCGAGAGTGCGGTCACCGATATGGCGTCCGACTTGTTGGAGTTGCAAGCCAAACGCACCAGTCGGCAAGGGATCGCGTTTGACCCCGATCACATCTGGCAACAACAATTCGATGCCAGTTTTCCTTATCAAGAAACCCCCGATCAGGTCACCGCGATTGCCGCGGTCAAAGACGACATGGAATCCCCGCGGACCATGGATCGGCTGATTTGCGGCGACGTCGGATTCGGAAAAACCGAAGTCGCGATGCGGGCGGCCTTCAAAGCGGTGACGAGCGGTTTCCAAGTCGCCGTGCTCGTCCCTACAACGGTGCTTGCCGAACAGCACTATCACAACTTTAAACATCGAATGGCGGAATTTCCCGTCCGGATCGAAAAGTTAAGCCGGTTTTGTTCTGCCGCCGAGCAACGTCAAACGATCAAAGATCTGAAAAGTGGGAAAGTCGATATCGTCGTCGGAACCCATCGGATTGCCGGCAAAGATGTCGACTTTCAGCAACTCGGTTTGGTCGTGATCGACGAGGAGCAACGCTTTGGTGTCGCGGTCAAAGAGAAGCTAAAAAACAAGCACTCCAATGTCGACGTGCTAACACTTTCGGCAACGCCCATTCCGCGAACACTGCATATGGCGCTCGTTGGCGTTCGCGACATCAGTAACCTGGAAACACCACCGGCCGAGCGACGGAGTGTCGAAACGATTGTCTCGCGTTGGGATGACAAGTTGATTCGTAGTGCGATCGTGCGAGAACTAAACCGGGGTGGTCAGATCTACATGGTCCATAACCGTATCGGCGACATGGAAGCAATCGTCGAACGTTTGCGCGGAATTGCGCCGGAGTTGCGGATCGTGATCGGTCACGGACAGATGCCCGAAGGCGCATTGGAACAAGTCATGGTTGACTTCATCGATCACAAATACGACCTGTTGCTTGCGACGACCATTATCGAAAGCGGATTAGACATTCCCAATGCCAACACGATCTTTGTCGATGACGCGGACCACTATGGACTGAGCGACTTGCACCAATTACGTGGTCGGGTGGGACGTTACAAGCATCAGGCATTTTGCTTCCTGCTTGTCTCACCACACAAACACCTTTCGCCGGAAGCGACGAAGCGACTCCGGGCGATCGAAGAGTTCAGCCAGATGGGAGCCGGCTTTGCGATCTCGATGCGTGACTTGGAGATTCGCGGCGCGGGCAATCTTCTTGGCAGCCAGCAAAGTGGCCACATCGCTGCGATCGGCTACGAGATGTACTGCCATTTGCTCGAAGACGCCGTTCGCCAGGTTCAGAATTTGCCACCGGAGCTTTCCGCCGATGTCGACATCGATCTGCCGGTGGAAGCCTATTTAGATCCGGAGTACGTGCCCGACCTGCGGCACAAGATCGATCTGTACCGGCGGATCGCTAAACTGAAGGATGCCGGGGAAATCGAAAGCATCCGGGAAGAATTGATCGATCGATTTGGGTTGTTGCCAGGGGCGGCAGAACGAATGCTCGAACTCGCCGAGTTGCGACTCGACGCGGCCGCTTGGCAAATCGGTGCGATCACCAGCGACGCGCGTTTCCTGGTGTTGCACTATTCTGATCGTCGCCGAATCGAGTTTCTGGCCAAGCGGTCGAAGATGCCTGTTCGAATCGTCGATGCGCGTCGAGCCTATGTCCCGCTTCGACCTCAGAAACGACCCGGCACCTCGGAGAAACCGCCGAAGAATTATCCCGGTGTCGACATGGATCATCCCTCCGGACGTGGTTACCTACAATTGGCTCGCCAAACCCTTCAATCGGGCAATTGATCGGCCCGTGTTTGTCGCGGTTCGAATGCTGATTGCAACTCAACCATGGTGAGTGCCAAACGCCTCGTCCGCGGGCGGGCTGAAACGCAGCGTGAAGGATGAGAATGATCGTCGTGGCGACGTTACAGATACATTCCTACGAAGCCTTCGCCCGCTTCATTTTCGGCATTCAACTTTTCGATCCGCTCGTGGGTCTTCGTTAGGTCACCGGCCGCAATGTAACGATCGAATTCAACCAGGACGGCATGCTGAACGGATTCGGCAAAGAATTCAACGATCGGCTGTGAAAGCCAGCCACAGGTTTCGCGGAGCAGTTCCACTGACAGATCGACGCTGCGCGTTTTCTCGTCCTTGGTTCCGGTTAGCACCGTCCCTTCGAAGTTGAATGCGATCTCGCCACGGTTTTCGGCGTTGGTCAGGCGGAAGACGCAAGTCCCGCGGTGAAGGTAATACGTGTTGTGCGATCCATGTTTGTCCATCGCTGCTTTGATCCGCCGCACAAAAGCTTCGTATCTTGGCGACGCATCGATTGGCGCGTCGAACCGAGAGATGCTGCGCATTGGTAAACAGTCGAATTCGATTTCGACCCATTGGCCTTTCATCTACACGAACTCCGTTGCTTGTGAAAAGAATCACTAATCTTGTGAAATGATTCACATGGCGGCTAGTCCACCGCGACATCGGTACGGAAATTGGTCGCAAATAACGGTAATCACCACGCCTCACGCATGTTTTTGCGGCGCGTTCGGCTCCCCAGTGCGTTGCGTAATCAAACGTTTGTCGATCTGTCGCCAGCCGAATGAGGTTGAAATTCCTTGACTCGGCTAGTCGTGCTGGAAACAACGAAAGGGTTCACGATCCATCGTTTGTCGATCGATCGTTCTTTTTCCGAACAACTTTCTACTCTGAAACGGGAGCGATTGCGATGATGCCTCACACATGCGCACGCGACATGATGGTTTCCAACTTAACGACTTTGTCCCCAACGATGGACGTGATGGAAGCGTTGGACGTCTTATTAAAGCATCGAATTTCGGGGGCACCCGTTGTCGACGAGAACAAGCGATTCCTTGGGATCTTTTCGGAGAAGTCTTGTATCCGTTTCGTCGTCGATGCGGCGTATGAGCAGATGCCCGTGACCGACCTGATGTCGTTTGTAGACTCTCGACCACCGACGATTCGCCCCGAAACCGACTTGCTGACGATTGCCCAGACCTTTCTCGATGCCGCTTGTCGTCGTTTACCGGTGCTCGACGACGAAGGTCGGCTTCTCGGGCAAATCTCTCGCCGTGATGTGATGCGCGAAGTCCGCGATCATTTGAAAAAGCAGATCCCGGTGGCCACCGGGGCGGGGCTGTACCTGAGCGCCGTTGTCGAAGGGATCGATCGACCGTTTCGTGCCAGCGGTCGGTAGCGAATGCGAGGGCGTTTGCGGCGTTTGATCAAGTCTTCGTTAGCTTTGACTCTGCGGCGGACTGCTTGATCTGTAGCATCAATCGGTAGTTGTCTTTGAACAATGCCGATGAAGCCTCTTTGACTTCTCGCAGTTCTTCGCGAATCTGGCCGAAGTATTGCTTCAATGCGGTGTTCTCGACTCGGTACTGCCCCAGGTCCTGTTCCAGTTTCAGCTTTTCATCCTGGCGTTTGGCGAGCATGTCGACCGTTGCGGTGATCGCCGCGTCGAGGATTTTTTCCTGGTACTGCATTTCCGCGATCCGGACGTCCATTTCACGAATCTGTAGGCGGATCTTGCGAAGGACGTAGCGATAGTCATTCAATGGTCGCAGGTAATATGTATCGACCAGTGACGCGACTTGTTCTTGGTTGATTAGTTGCCGAGCCGCCTCTTCCTTGACGATGATTTCGTCGCCGACTGCGAACGAGACTTTGCCGGTGTCAGAACGTTGCAGTCGGCTGTCGACCGCCCGTCCGGAGTTATCAAAAAAGCCGCCTTCGAGTGCACCCCGTTGTTCTTCGCTATCGACGTCAATTTCGTATTTCTTTTCGAACTTGATTTTTACCCATCGTGCCGCCGGGTCCTCGGGAGCTTCGCGGGTGCCGTCACGAAGGTAAGCCGCACGGGTTTCCGGCTTTGCATTCTTGAAGAGCAGGTTGATGAGAGCGTCATCGACGCGGCCGAGCGCATTATCGTCGGTGGCCCGGCTGCCTTCGGCGATAAAGGGCGCGTGACCGTCTAGCGGCAACATTTCGTAGAGCGACCACAATCGTGCTTGCCCATTGGAGATGATGTTGACCTGATTTGGCTCGAGGGCGAACGTTGGTGTGATCGTCACTGCTTCGGGAGTGCTGGCAATCACTTTGTATTCACCCAGATATGCCATCGGCACGGTGGCTTCAAGATCCGGGTAACTGCCTTCTGCAAACCCGTAAACGACCAATCCGACCGGCACCAACGGTCCGGCGTCCTCGGCCGGAGCTTCGGCGGTCGGGTCGACTCCGGGAGCGATTCCTGGTGCGGTGCCAGACGCGGCGGTGTTGCCTGTCGTACGCAAGGTGATTTGGCCGTTGTTATTGTTAGCCATTTGTAAGCTGCGCCAGCGGCGGCCGGCTTCGGTCCCGATCTTCGAAAGTTCCAGCGAGACATTTTTAACGCCAGCACCGGCGGTTGGGTCGTTCGGATCGCCGTACTGGAGGATACGGTTTTCTTCTTTTACCTGGGCCAGCCGAACTTCCAATTCTTCCTTAATCTTGTGCCAAGCCTGTCGGCTTTTTAAAACCGCGGCGGTGGGAAACAGAAAGATGATGGCTAGCAACATCGTGATGACGGCACTGGTGATGTGATACCAACGCCAGTTCTTCGCTGCCTTGACGACCATCACGATGAAAGCGATCAGAATCGCCAACAAGACTGCCAGGATTACAAATTTCATTTTGGATTGTGGCGATGCCGGACAAGACCGAAGGGGAGGGAACGCAGGCTGAGATCACCAATTGTGATTGCTGAGCGGCCTGAACGGCGGAGTTCGATCGGAAAAGTTGCAGGATTTAGACCGATGGATACTAAGTTGGGCAAGATAGACCGTCAAGCTTTTCTAGCTATTCGGCTCTGAACACCCTCTTGAAACAACGATCCGGGGCCCCAGAGGGGGAATTCCACCGGTTTTTCGGCCGATTTTAAGGCTGATTCCGAACATCGAACCCGCCGGCCGGCGCAGAGAACTTTCTTGGACCACCCAATGTGGCTGGTCGTCACTCCCGTGACAATGCCGTCCCAAACGACGCGCACCATCAACGAGCCGCGTAAAAAGCGGGCGGGACGATAGTGGTTCGTTCCAACTCGTATTAAGGATGAGAGGCATCGCGTTAGCCACGGTTTCGGCGCAAAGAACAGTTGCGGCCCAATTACCGGTGCGAACACTCGTCGGTCGATTGGCCGAACCCAGACAATTGGTCTAGGCTGGACAATCATTCGTGACAGGCACTTCTTCGCGACAGGCGGTATCGACCTCAAAAACACATCAACGTTTGGGAAGATCGGGGAAAAACGCCCCTGAGGTTGCGATTGATTCGATTGAGATTCCTTGGCTGGCTTTGCGTTGACGCTTATCAATTCTTGAAGCACAGCTATACTGCGAGGCCCGGATAAATCCGTTTTTCAATTCGGTTGAAACCAAGTTGGTTGATCGGTGGTTATCCCGGCTGCATTCGCGGTTTCGCCCTCGTTGACTGTCAAGATTTGAAAACGAGTCGCGGGTGGCTGACCTTATCATTCCCCAAAATTCGTGCGCCAGAACAGCAACGAAGCGAATGCTCTCCATCTCCTTTTCTTTTGATGATCACTGAGGACTGCAATGAAGAATTTTGCAATTGCCGCTGTCGCTATCGCGTCGTTGACCCTAACCACGATCGGATGCGGTGGGCGTTCGGAAACTGTTACGACTCCTCCTGAAAACGCCGTCCCAGCTTCCGAGCTGCCGAGCCAGCAGGGCTATGAATCTGCGATGCAAAACCAGGGCAACGGTCGTCCGGGCAATTGATCGGACCTTCCGCCTCTGATCTTCATTACGTTGCCAGTGGTTAAGTCGCCACTGGCATCACCGCTGCGGGACAACCGATCGGCGATGCTTTACCGGCGATCACGGTGTCGAGCGGGGCGATAATTGATCAAGTTGAAACGCAGGTTGATCGCGGACGATCAAGTAACCGATGTTGCTTTCGAGCGCCCCGATCACCTGCCTGTCTCCATCGGGCCAGGTCACCACGACATGATCGATTTGCGTCGCGGAACCGATTCCGGCGATCAGCTTGGCTTGGTTGCTGCACAGATATCCGTCGCCGGCAAGGCGAAACAGAGTTCGTTTTTCTTTGCCGCGATTTGAAGCATTCGGTACTTCAAACTCGATCATTGCACCGACCGAATCGCGTGTGTTGACGGTGTCGACCAATTCGAACGTGATCGAATGGTTGCTGCTTTGCGTCTGGTTGATCAACAGCGCGGCTGGTTCGGTGGCGTGTGTGACGACGCAATCCATACGTCCGTCCATATTAACATCGGCCGACATTAACGCTCTTCCGATATGCGGTGTTCGAAAGTATTCGCCGAGCGACGAAGGATCGGTCACACGCCAAGTGCCGACCTTGGATTGTCGCATGATCTGAAAGTCTTGCGCGTAAGGCGGTGACTCTGGGCCGAAGTCGCCGATGTGTCCGTTGGCGACCATCAGTTCTTCGAAGCCATCATTGTCCAGGTCAATTGCCTCTGTTCCAAACGCCACGTTTCGAAGCGTTGGTTCGACCAAACCATTTTTTGCGGTCACGTCGCCCCAAAGGCCGGACGCCTTCTGCTCATATAAAATGTTGTATTCGCCCGCGAAGCCGGTGACGTAAAAATCCAAGTCGCCATCATGATCGGCATCCCAGCTTGCGATTCCCATCGATCCTTGGTCTAGCGATTGGGCATCGACGGCTAGACCGCTAGAGATCCCCAGTTCGACCAGTGCCCCTTCCTGTTCATCATTCCATCGATAGTAGTGATTCACCGATGCGTCGTTTGCGATGTAAGCACCAATGTGTTTGCCATCCAAACGGCCGGCGACAATCCCGAGCCCGCGACCGGGAGCTGCCGGCCGCATCCGGTGTGATGTGACGTCTCGGAATTGGCCTTCACGGCTACCTTGCAGGCAATGATCAAACGCCGCTTGAAATCGGAGCGGATAGCAGTTGATCTCGTTTCCTTGGCTGTCAAAACAAGGTTCGTTCAATGGTTCGTTGGAATCGCAATAATTGACGACCACGATGTCGTTCCAGCCATCTTGGTCCAGATCGACAATCGCACCGCTCGTACTCCACTGATCGGCCCGTGTTTCGTTCAGCAGACTCGATGCATCGCTGAACGATCCGTCGCCATTATTACGGAATAGGCGATTGGGACCGAGGTTCAAGATCAAGACATCGGCGAAGCCGTCATCGTTGTAATCGCCCACGCAGACACCGTGAGAGAAGTTTCGATCATCCAATCGCGCGTCGCTGCCGACGGCATGAAACGAATCACCGAGATGACGAAATAACTCGCCAGGTTGATTGTCGCTTTTGGCGATCGATCCCCCGGCAGCCGTGAACGCGATGTCGGGACGACCGTCGCGATCAAAGTCAATTATCCCACCGCCACAACCGAGTGTTTGATGGATCGGAACGCGTGGGCCTTGGACACCGTCGCCGACAACGCCATAAAAATTCAGGCCCCATTGGGCGGCTTGGTTTGTCAGCTGGATCGGCGTTTGGCTGATCGTTCGATCGGCCGATTGTGCGGAATCGCCGTGGGCTATCATTTCTACAGAACCGATTTTCGGCACGGGATAGTCAAGCAGATCAAAGTTCAATTCGGGGTGCCGATCTGTGTGTTGCCAATCGCTATCGATAGACAGGTTCTCGACAATGCCACGTCGTTCCTCATCCAGGTTCGCGAACGGTTGCTCGGGCAAGGTCGTCGCGATTGCTAGCCATGCTTCGGCTTCCCAAAGACGTCCCAGATCTGCGAGCGTCAGAGCGATCTCGGTGACCGCCGTTTGGCTGTTCTGGTTCCCGTCGACAAAACTCGAAAACCGTTGACGTAGTTCCAGCAGGCGTTCGCGGCGGTTGGCGATTCCTGCGGCGATAACGCTCAGTTTATGCTGCGACTCCCTCACCGATCGGTCAGCAGATTCGATGGCACGTTGTTGCTCCGCGATCGCATTGGCCAGCCTCGCCCACGCAAAGCTTTCGTTAGGGTTTCGGCGAGTCGCTTCGGCAAAACCACGGATAGCCGCTGCTGTCTGACCTTGTTCAAGAGCCCAATCGCCCAAAGCGATCCAGTAGCCTGCGTGATTCGATGTTCCCTGCGGTGCTTCTTGAAGCCAGGAGGGGAGTTGCTCGGTCTTTCCTTGGACAACGAGCGCTTTTCCGAGTAAAGCGTGTGCCGGTGCAAACTCGGGATGCTTGGCAAGGATCCGGCGCAGTAAGTTCTCCGCCGAGCCTACGTCGCGGGATTCGAGCGACGTGTGGGCACGTCCGAGTAGCGGTCGCAGGTCGGAAGGATTTCGTTCGAGTAGCGTTGCAATCGTATTTGATGAAAAACGACGAAAACTGGTTTCTGTCGTTGCCATCAACAGCATCAAATCAAACTGCCTCGCATGTATCAGGACATGCATGTGAGTGGGGATTTGATTCGTCAACTGCGCTTCGCCTAAGAAGCCGACCAGCATTCGACGATACTTGTGTGCTTGCGGGTGAATTTCAATGACATCTTCGAGCAACGTGATCGCGTCGTACAGTCGTCCTTGGTCCACCAGTGCTTGCACCGCGAACTGAACACGTTGACTGTTCACGTCGTAGCCCGTAACTCGGGCGGCCCGTACGAGTAAGTCCGCAGCGACGGTCTCGTTTCCGAGTTGCCCATTAGCGATCGCGACAATGGTTAAGAGTTCAGGGTCGTTTGGCTCTGCGATCAAGGCGCCGGCGCCGATACGTTTTGCCGCACTCCAATTCTTCTTGGTCACCGCGTCATGCAACGCTTGATCGATCGATCGATCAGTCTTGGACGTCGCTTCGCTCGATGAATTTAATTCCCCGTTGGCATTGCTATTTGCGTCGTTTCCACCGCATCCGGCGCACAAAAGGCAGGCGATGATGACCGAACCGACCAACGCTGGGCTGGCCGCTAGGGGTGAGGGAATTGGTTTCACCGTCCTTTCAATCTGAGATGACAATACACGCATGGTGGTGTCGCTCTGGGGACCGATTTCAATTAGCGGGTAACGGTTGGGGCGAGTCTTTCGAGTCGAGATATGCGGTGCGATCACCCTGGACTAGCAAGTACGTCTGATCGGCCGAAAGTGTCCCGAAATCTTCAACCGATCCATCAGGCCATGTCACCGATACGTCGGTGATCAACGTTTCTGACCCCAGTCCGGCGCGAAGTTCAGGTTCATTGCTGCACAGATAGCCGCTTCCGGACAAGGCCCACAAGGTTCGTGTTCGACTACCACAGCGAAATCGAATGATCGCGCCAATCGCGTCACGACTGGAGTCGGTTCCTACCAAACGAAATGAAACTCGGTGATGATCCGTTGTCGTATGATTAACGATCAAGCAGATCGGTTCGTACGAGTGCGTTACCATCACATCGCTGCGGCCATCTCGATTGGCGTCGATCGTCCACAACGCACGGCCGACGTGTGGTTCACGGAAGTAGCGTCCCCAGGCATCGTCATCGACGCGATCAAAGCCGCCGCTTCGATCGCGCCGGAACAACTGCATCGCCTGGGCGTAAGGCAGACTATCGGGCTCGTTGAAGTCACCGATATGACCGTTCGTTACGATCAACTCGGAAATTCCGTCGTCATCAAAATCGATTGCTTCGGTACCAAAGCCGACCAATTGAAGCGTCGGGCGTACCAGCCCCAATTGGTTGGTGATGTCTTGCCAGAGTCCCGGTGAGACTTGATCGTACACGATGTTGTATTCTCGACCGAAACCGGTGACGTAAAAATCCAAGTCACCATCGCCGTCAAGGTCATCGCATGCGATCCCCATCGATGCCTGTGCGATCGTACGCCCATCAACGGCTAGTCCGCTTGCCGCACCGCTTTCGATCAATCCAGCTTTGCCGGGATCCGACTGCGACGAGTCCCACTGGGAGGTGTAGTAGGCGTTCGGCGACATGTCGTTGGCGATAAACGCGCCCAGATGACTTCCATTCAAAGTTCCCGCGACGATCCCTAGTCCACGTCCGGGCAAAACATCCGCGAACAACGTGTCTGATCGGTCGACAAGATTGCCTAGAGGAGTTCCTAAGAAAAACTGATCGCGATGGGCGGGGAAGACAAGGGGATGGCAGGGGCCGGGAACGCCTTGATCGTCAGGGCAGGCCTGGTCCATGTTTTCGATCGTTCGGCAGTAGTTGGTGGTCAGCAAGTCGGTTATCCCATCACGATTAACGTCAATGAAAGCACCGCAAGTGCTCCATTCTTGCCAACCTTGATCGCGAAGTTGATCGGTGCAGTCGGTGAAGGTTCCGTCGCCATTGTTTCGAAGCAGGCGATTCTTCCCTAAGTTCGCAAAAAACAGATCGGCAAATCCGTCCTCGTTGAAATCCCCGACCGCGACGCCTTGCCCATAGCCACGGTCACCGACGGCGGCTTGCTCGGTCACGCGTTCGAATTGGCCTTCGAGGTTTCGAAGTAACTCGTTGGGATGGCTGTCGGTTTTCAGCATCGTACCGCCGGCGCCCATGATCAATGCATCCGGCCACCCATCGCGATCATAGTCGATCGTCCCGCCGCCGATGCCCGTCGAACGGATCAACGGAGCCAGCTTGGCGTCATCAGGATTGCTCTTCGCCCCGAAACCGGCTAGTCCGCGAGTCTCCGTCTCGTCGCGGAGCAATAGATGACCATGGGTTTCAATTTTGGGCACGAACGTTGACCGGGCAACGCGCTCGGTGGACGAAAGACGCGTGGCGGGCCAATCGGATAAATCCAGTTGCAGGGCGGGTTGGTCGATTTTTGAAACCCAGCTTGGGTCTTGTCGCAGTCTGGTCAAGACGGAGCGGCGAAGGCTGGGAAGTCGATCGCTGGGATCACGTGATAAGGTGGTCGCGATCGCGGTCCAAGCTTCTGCCTCCCAGGTGCGACCTAGCGAGAACAAGACGCTCGCGATTTTATAGGCTTCGCGCTGACTGTCTTTTCCTTCCCAACTGAAGTCGTAGTAGACGGCCCGAAGTTCAAGCAGTCGTTCGATCCGTTCGTCGATCGCAGCGAGGGTCGGTTCGTCGACCGAGTGCGGCAGTGTCTTGGGTAAACGTCGAAGCGTAGCGGCCAATCGGATCCAGGCATTGCTATCGTTAGGATCTACTTGGGTCGATCGCCAGTAAGAATGAGCTGCTTGTAGAAAATCTTGGTGGGCGGCGGACCAATCACCGAGCGTTAGCCAGTAGGCGGTTTGCTGGTGGGTGTCTTCTGGTGCCTGATCGTTCCAGGTGGGAATCAAGTCCAGCTTCCGTTGTTCCATCAGTGCCTGGCCGAGCAAAGCGTAGGCTGGGGCAAAGTCGGGATGATGGTCAAGGATTTCACGCAGCAGCGCTTCACATTTCACCGCGTCGTGTTTGTCTAAGAATTCTTTGGCATCGCCTAACCGTACGCGATGATCCGATGGGTTGCGATCCATCAATATCTTCGACGTGTTGTAGGAGTAACGTCGTGCCGAGGTATCGGTGACTGCTAACAGCAACGGGACATCAAAGACACGGCGCTCGATCAGTTGCTTTAAGTGTGGAGTGATCAAGTCGGTGCGTTCGGCCTCACCCAAAAAACCGATCAACGTTTTGCGATACTTCAAGCGATCGGGGTGTGAGTGCAAGACGTCCTTCAGCAAATCAATGGCTCGGTAAAGTTCGCCAACATCGATCAAGCCTTGGATCGCAAAGTCAACGCGTGAGGTGGGGGAGTAGTCGGCGACCTCGGCTGCTTGCACGAGTAACCCAGCGGCCTCGCGCTTACGGTCATTCAGTGCCGCAACCTTCGCGGCATCAGTTAGCAATTCGGGATCGTCTTGACCGGTGATTAAAGCTTGGTGCAAATACGTGTCGGCTTTTCCCCAGTCGTTCTCCCGCATTGCCTGGCGCATCTGCGTCGCTGGTGCGTCGGTTTTAGATGGTGTGTCTTTGGTTTCGTCCGGCGCCACAGCGGGGGCATCGGTGGGGGATTCGAAACTGCATCCAGTGCAAACGATTAACAACGCCCATGCCAAGCGTATTGAGCATCGATGACGCGTCGTAGGTACGACGCATCTTGTCAAAGCGGTGCCGTCGAATAAGCGGCTGATCGGGGGGAGGCAGAAGAACGACATCGAACACGTGACGATAGAACGGCGGACGTATAAAGCTCCTGATCACTCAGAATAAGCGTTAAAACCGAAGGACTACAGCTACCTACTTCGACATTTGTGGGTAAGCCTCGCTAACAACTACGCGACGCTACTTAATGTGCAATTAGGTAGTAAGGTGGCTCGGCTGAATGAAGTGCCACGTTCACCGAGCGACCCCCTGGATGACCGACTCGCAGTTGCGGAAGGCTGTCGGTCCCCCCCGGGTCTAAGTGTTGTTCGGCCGCAAAATGTCTAAATTCAATTGCGCGATTACACAATTGACGGTTCCATAGAAGCGGGCAATCATTTCATCCTACGCCTTTCTTAATGGTACCGCAGTGCTCATTGCGTCCAGCTCTTTTCTTTTTGGAGATCCTTCTTTATGAGACAGACTCGTCAGCGTACCGGCGGTTTCACCTTGGTGGAACTTCTGGTCGTCATCGCCATCATTGGAATTCTGGTTGGCTTGTTATTGCCAGCCGTCCAAGCCGCGCGTGAAGCGGCACGTCGAATGTCTTGCAGTAACAACTTCAAGCAGATCGGCCTTGCGATTCACAACTACCACTCTGCCTACAAGCAGCTTCCCGTCGCGGGCGGCGGTTCGGGCATTGACCACACCGGTGGCAATTTGGGCGGACAAGAGTGGTGGCGTCCATCGAACAACACCAACAACGAATGCTTGAGCGTTCATGTTGGGTTGACCCCATTCTTTGAACAACAAGGTTTGTGGGATCACATCAGTAACCCGAGCGTTAAAACGGTCACCGACGGATACGCCATTCCGGCGAACGGCGGGATGTGGCCCGCGATGGGACCGAGTCCGCGTGACCAGTGGGAATACGTGCCATGGGCGACGGAGATCCCAACCCTGCGCTGCCCCAGCGACCCGGGAACCGGCCAGCCGGCACTCGCCCGTTCGAACTACGCCGCCTGCATGGGTGATTCCTGTCACATCGTTCAACAGGACAACTTTAAGAACAACAACTTGACCCCCGGTGACGGCTGGCGTGCACAGCGTGCGTTGGCGACCGACCGCGGTTTCTTTGGTGTTCGCCGTGAGTCGAAGTTCCGAGACGTTCTTGATGGACTATCCAACACCGTTGCGATGGGTGAAATCATCTCTGACCTTGGTGACTTGGATCGCCGTAGTGCCGTTTCGGTCAACAACGGAGCGCCATGGGATAGCGTCGGAACAAGCGGTCCGCAGTACCAACCGATTTGGTGTTCGGACCAGAACCAACTTGATCCCGAAAATCCGAACTTCTGGTGTGCGGGTGGCGCAGTCGGTTGTACCGAACCCCAATTGGTACACAGTGATCGTCAATCACGTGGGATGAACTGGGCGTTCTATCAATGTACCTCGAACATGGTCTGGACGATTCGTCCGCCGAATGCCGAGTCGTGCATGACCGGCCACCAGGATTCTTCTGGTGCGCTTGCCCCGGCAAGTCGTCACCAAGGTGGTGCACACGTCCTGATGGGTGACGGTGCGGTGATCTTCATTACCGATTCGATTGAATCCGGTGATCAACGAGCCCCCTCACCCAGTTTCTATTCGCGTGCCAAGAAGAGCCCGTATGGCTTGTGGGGTGCGATGGGAACTCGAGCTTCGAAAGAAGTGATTGATGAGTCGCTGAACCAGTAAGGTTTGCCCTGCAACGAGTCGAATGACAAACACGATGACCTCGCCCGCACTGCTGCGGGCGAGGTTTTTGTTTTTGGTGCCCACCGAAAATGAATTCCCTTAGAATCTTGTCATGACTTTAAATCAACGCGGTAGGTGCCCCGCGAAGGTTACGACTCGAGTGCATAAGATCGTTCGAAAGCGATGCGACGATCGCATCGCCGAAGGAGACTCTCGTTTCGCCCCGTATCCATTGTTGATGTCTAATTCCTATCGTCACCTCACGATCGCTTTTCTTGCATGTACTGTCTTGTTGGTAGGATGCAAGCAGGCGTCTCCGCCCGAGGCTGCGGCCACACGGGACCGCAGCGTTCAACCCGATCGCAGAACGGGTAGTTCCGGCAAGCCCGAGTTGAATTCGCGCGAAGTCGCTCAAAGCTCAGACGATTCGATGCCATCGGGATACGTTGGCACTGCGACCTGTGCGACTTGCCATGACGAACGCCATGCGAGTTTCCTTCACACGCACCACAGTCGCTCGCTGCGACTGATCGATCCAGACAGTGATCAATCAAACGGTTGCACGATCGAACATCAGAAAAGCTGGCGGCGCTATGAGGTTGTCAAAAAAGAGGGGCGACTGTTCCACCGCGAATACAAACGGTTCGGTTCAGATCCCAGCGACACCGTGCCGGTCAACGAGCTTCCAGCCAGGTATGTGATGGGGAGCGGGGCATTCGCCAACGGGTACTTGCTCGCAGACGGTGATTACCTAATGCAGTCCCCGGTCACTTGGTATGCCAATCAAAACAGCTTCGCGATGGCCCCCGGGTATGATAAGCCGGATCAGTTGGGAATGACCCGAATGATCGATGACGAGTGTTTGTTTTGCCACGCGGGTCTTGTCAGTCGAAAAGAAAGTAATCCTCGCAAGTCGATGATTCATGAATTGGCGATCGGTTGCGAACGATGTCATGGACCGGGTCTTGAACACACCAAACTTTATCGATCGATTACAGCGTCACTGACGCAAGCTACGGCGATCGAAGACACGAAGATCGTCAATCCTTCCGATTTAGATCGCCTTGAGCTGGAATCGATCTGCGCCCAGTGCCACCTCCAGGGCGAGGTTGTTGTACATGCGGCACGGCGGAATATTTGGGATTTCAGGCCCGGCGAAGACTTGGCCGCAACACGTCTACACTACCAAACCCAGGCCGCGGGTGATTTCAATAAGGTGTTCACTGGCCACTTCGACCAGCTTTGGCAGAGCGAATGCTACCTCCAGTCAGAAACATTAACTTGTGTGACGTGTCATGACTCGCACCCTAGTGGACCTTCAGAGAGTCAACCAGAGGAACGTCGCCGGCAACAGCGACGTGACCAATGTGACCAATGTCATCATGAGCGAGGTTGTCCTGTCGCGATCGACGAACGAGAACAAAGCAACCGCAATGATTGTGTCGCCTGTCACATGCCGTCACTCGAAAGCGAAGTCCCGCACACTAGTACGACCAGTCATCTGATTGCGGTCTACCGTGATGGGAAGCCGCAAAATATCAGTGTCGATCCGGCGGGGTTAAAACAAATTCAACCCGATACGACTCTGCCGAAAACAGAGGAGTTGCGCCGTCGTACAATCGCGGAAATGTATTACGCCGTCGACCAAGCCCAGTTAGGCAACTTTGACCTGCTGGACCAATACGATCTCGATTCGATTAATCCGGGATTGCGAAACGATCGTGAGCGCGCCGGCGAAATCACATCGCTTATCGCCCGGTTGGCCGATCTTAAATCGCAACGGATGGCGAGTGATCCCGCTGCCGTCGGCTCTGCGGTGTGGTTGAAACGACAATCGCTCGAAGCGGCGATGCGGGTCGTCAAAATGGATCGGCGACCTGATCGATCGCGAGAAGCGGCACTCGAAATCCTTGGTCCGGGGATGTTGGATGCCGGTCAGACCGCAGGCGCGATTGACGCCCTTGGCGAGTTGACGAGAATCCGGCGTGTGGCTGGTGATCACTACAACCTTGCGCTGGTGTTGGCCCGCGCGCGTCGGATGGATGATGCCGAGCGTTTGCTGCGCGAAGCGATTCAGATCGACGGCAGTTATGCCCCGGCCTATCGATCGCTTTCGATTCTGTACCGCACTGCCAATCCCCCGATGTCCCGGCAAGCCGCCACGATGGCGGATCGTTTAAGAATGATGCCGAAAGTGATAAAGGACGAGTAGCCGATGGCTCTTTGATTTTGGAACCTGGGTTGAATCAGTCTGCCAAGTAAGGCGGGCAGCAAGCTTGGGAACGTCTGTCTCATTTCGACCTGGCTAACTGTGACGTGGCTGGAACAACGTTGATGCAGGCACCGACATTCTTTCCCAACGAAAGGGCAGCGACGCGAAGGGCTGGCAAGACTCTGACCCTCCCAGCGAAAAGGTGGGCATCGCAATTTCAAAAAAAGGACCTTCTCCGTTCGGCAGATATGCCAAGGACGGTTTGTGTTTTGCGACGGAGCCTACGTTGGCTCTAAAATGACGACGGTTTAAATCTCTCGTGTTTCGTCAATCTGTGATGGTAGGATCTGCCGATAGGTGTTAGCCACGGTTTCGATGCTGTCACCGGGCCGAGTGCCCGTCGGCTGATGAGTCGAACCCGATCCCTTTTGTCTAGACGGGGCACTCTCAGCTATTCACCACTCTGCCCTTCCACCAGAGTTGCTCGCTGATCAATATCGCTCATTTGAAACACTTCCCGGGTACCGGTGGGCCAACGTACGATGATTTGGTCAACCGTCGGAATGTCTCCAAGACCAACGTGGATGATCGATTCATTCTTGCATAGGTAGCCATCGCCGGAACACACCCAGTGCTCGAATTGCTGATCGCCGGCGACCACCGTGACATGGGCACCGACCGCGTCTCGTTCGCTGGCGGTCCCGATCAAACGAAGCTGTAACCAATGATGGTCTGTCTCGGTTTGGTTGACCAGGAGCGCCGTAGGTTCGGCGATATGGGTAATCACACAATCAAGTCTTCCGTCACGATTAAAATCGAGCGACGCGAGCGCACGTCCCAGATGGGGTGCATTCCAGTACCGATCATCATCACTAGCGATTGTTTCGAATCGGTCGCCGAGATTTGCGAATAGCTGCATCGGTTGTCGAAAAGTCTCTCCCTTGTGGCCGAGATCATCGACGTGGCCGTTGGTGACGATTAAGTCAATCCAGCCATCATTGTCGTAATCAAGCGGTTGAGTTCCGAATCCAACCATCGGTGTGCTTTCCGGGGCCAGGCCAAAACGAATTGCAAGGTCACGAAACGTCCCGTCGCGACCAAGGTACAAACTGACCGGTTCCTTCGAAAAGTTGGTGATATGAAAGTCTAGCGTTCCACTACGATCAAAGTCCGCCGCGGCGATTCCCATTGCCGCGGTCGCCAAACTATGAGCACCGTAGGCACAGCCGGTCGCGATCGCGACATCCAGCAAGCTTCCTTCCTGCGTTTGTTTCCAGAGCTGATTTTGAAGCGCGTCGTTCCCAACAAAGCACTCATTGCCAAGTTGTTGATCAACGTTCGCGATCATCACGCCCAAACCGGTGCAGGCATCATCGGGCAAGTTTCCGATTGAACGACGGGCGAAATCGCCGGTCACAGAATTTTGGTAAAGGCTGTCGAGCGCTGGTTGAAACTCCAACGGAGCAATGGAAGCGGCCACGTTACCATCGGTGTCGAGTGCTGGCCGTCGAATCAAATCAGGGTCACGTAAGTAATTCAAGGCAACAAGATCGGGAAGGTGATCGCCGGTCAGGTCGCCCATTGCGATCGAAGAAACACAACGCTCGAAGTCCGCTTGGCGATCAAGATTTCGAGAATCGAATGTGCCATCACCACGATTGATCCAAAGTTGATTGATGCCCAAGTTGCTAATCGCAAGATCAGGAAACCCGTCTTGGTTCCAATCACCCGAGGTCACTCCGATTGTGTATTGACGCTGTGTTAGCCCCGCGGCTTCGGTTTGATCGAGAAGCGAAGTCGCTCGGCCGGGAATGTGTCGCAACAATTGATTCGAGCGTTCCGCTTCGAACTTCGGTGGATCGGCAGCGCCCTGCGCGAGGTACAGGTCACCCCAGCCGTCGAGGTCGTAGTCGATCACCGCAACGCCGCCACCGAGCTGCTGATAAATCGCAAACCGGTTCGGCTGAGGTTTCGTCGCAACGTCGTAACCGTGGTTGAGATTAACATCGGGGGCGACGTTTTGGAATCTTGCCGGTTGAGCCTGACGTTTGGTGGGTTTAGGCAGCGACTCGTCGCGGCTTGCCACATCGACATCGTCGGCTGATAGACGAGGCTTCTCAAACGAAGATAAATCAACGCCACACCATCGCTGTGCCGCATTGGGGAAACCGCTTCTCGAAGCGACCACGGTTTGCAGAGATTGACCGAGTTGCTGCAGTTCTGTTCGGTGATTCGGCATCGCACCCAACGCGAGCGATTTCCAAAGGATAGCTTCGAGCGGTCTGTCGAGTTGAATTAACTGATCGGCAAGTTCAGCCATTTTGTCGGAGCGAGTCTTTGGCTCGGTCGCGTCCGCAACTTCATTTCCCAAACTTATCGCACGATTGAGGTGCTTGTATCGTGTTTGGAATGCGGTTTCCTTCTCGGGATCATCCAAAGAGCGAAAACACTGGATCAGACGCCGGACGCTGCGGTGATCAGAAGCGTCCAGACGGATCGCCTCGGCCAGTGCGCCGACCGCTTCACGATAGCGAGTTTCACGAAGCAGATAGGTGCCGATCGCCGACCAGTATTCAGGAAACACTTGAGTCGATTCATTGGTCCTCGTGAACCATTGCCGAAACGATTGTTCCAATTGCCCTTCGGCGGCGGCGAGACCGTAAAAGGCGATCGCGGCTTGAGAGGCATTGCCACTTTCGATCGACGGTTGCAGTATCTCGACTGCTCGGGAATATCGTTGGCGTGTGAATTCGTACCGCGCCTCGGCGAGCGGACCGATAGGTCGATACGAGCGATCATCGGCGGCAGACGTTTGTCGCGGCGAACGAACAGAATCGTTCTCGCTGCCTGCCGAGTCATACATCGCATCGGATTCGACGATCAATCCGAACAGTTCGTCCTGCATCACGTCACCGGCGCGGCACAGTTCGCGGACAAGGGCATTGGCTTCATGGCGTCGACCTTGGCGATTGAGTAAAAATGCTAGTCGTCGTCGCGCAATATTGAACTGGGGGGCAAGTTGCAAGATCTGGCGATACCGGCGTTCGGCCAATTCGTAGTTTTCCAGCTGCATGTACCAGTCTGCTGCGACGCCTAATGCAGGTAATCCTGAATCCGGAGCAGTCGGAGGGATTTCGGCCAACAGTTCGGTTGCGAGTTCTAGGTTCCCCCGGCCGGCTTCGGCATTGGCAAGATGGAAGATGCAGACGTAGTCTTTCGGGTCCTGCAATACAAGCTGCTGAAGAATAGCGATGGCTTCTCCAAACCGTTGATCGTCTTGGGCATTGAGTGCCGCATCGATTTGGCGCTCGCGAGACATTACGAGACCGGAATGAGCCTCGCCGGTGGTCGTTTGATCGCCATCCGATGAACCCGTATCCGGCTTTGTAACGGTGGATTCGTTCAAAGGGTCCGCGGTGGTTGCCGAAGCATTCGACGCACTCGAATCATCGGTGACGGGCGACATCTGAGACGTCGAAGAATCTTCGAGTCGCGTCTCCGTGTCGCTCTTTCCGCATCCAACTGCCCCACAAATCAGCAGGACAGTCGCGACAAGATCCCAAGCCGCGACGAGGGGGACGCCGGAGGCAGGCGAACGAGAGAGCATAGCGTTAGTCGCGTAGTGGCGAAGAAAGGCGGAGTTCAGCTATCGCACAGTCAAAAATGCTGGTGCGACGATCTGAATTATACGACTTACTGAATTTTGATAAACGGCGAGCTAAATTTACGCATCTCCTTTCTTTCTCAAACAACCTACCCGTACGCTATGAATCAACGATCGAAATTAGTATTCCTTGTCGCTGCGGGAGCGGTCTCGGTGGTGATGTTGGTAGCGGTCGGATCGGTGATTTTGAAATCTTCGCCGTTGCAAAAATCGACTGCAGGGGCATCGACTGCAGAGGCGCTGTCTGGTGCCAAACGAATTGTCGCCCAGTTGACCTCCTTGATCGGACCTTCGTCGCGGGCGCCGAGTGTGATAGGCAATTGGCCACCGGTCGAAGGCGAGCGTTTCCCCGACTTGGTCTTGCCTGACCAGAACGGTGAACTTGTCCGTTTGAGTGACTTCGAAGGGCAGTTGATTTTGGTGGAGTACGCCGCCGTGCCGTGTCATGGATGCCAAGCGTTTGCCGGAGGTAAAGATTGTGGCGCATTTGGCGGCTATCAAGTTCAGCCGGGGCTCGATTCTATCGAAACCTATGCAAAGCAATTCGCGAACGTACGGCTGGGGGAAGACGTCGTCTTTGTTCAAGTCTTGCTTTACGGCAATGCCAGCGGCCCACCGACGGCGCAGCAGGTCGCCGGATGGGCAGAACACTTTGGGATGGAGCGAGAGAACCGTCAAATCGTACTTCAGGGTGACTCGTCGCTATTGAGCCAGGAAGTTTTTGACATGATCCCGGGGTTTCATCTGATCGATCGTCAATTCACCTTGCGGAGTGATTCATGCGGTCACCACCCTAAGAGGGACTTGTACCGCGACCTGCTTCCTTTACTGGGAAAACTGGCAAGCGCCTCATCGAATTAGGCTGCCAACATTTTTCTGCGTTTAAAGCGAGAGGTGTCCGTCGCGGATCGGGGCGGGGTGCGAGGCGGGCCAGGGTTGCGAGGCGAGGCAGGGCAGGCGCCCGCGAGTTCGGCTGACATTTTCGGACGCGATTGAGGCGTGGTGGCAGCGAGCTTGGGGGCGATTGGACGGCTAATTTTCCAGGCAATCGGGAATTGGCGCGTCGATTCCTGTCGAGGCAGATGAGACAGCCGATCGGTGGCCCCGCGTGCTTCTCCCCCAGATGGAGATGCCCTTAGGTGGACTGAGCGGGGCGAAATTTGACTTTGGATATGTCAGTGGCTATCGTCACAGGCTGCGCCACCTTCCTAAATGGTGTGCGAGCCTCCTCCTCCGATCCCTTCTCGGATTGAATTCCCCACTCTGCAACTTTTGAGACGCATCCATGTCGCTTCGCAAGCTCTCAAGGCGTGCCCTTGCGCGCCGTCCGGGTCCCTGCCAACCAAAGCGAAGCCGCCGATTGGAAACGAAACGCAAGGTGATCGTCGAATCGCTCGAGGGGCGGCAACTGCTTGCCGCCGACACGGGGTTTATCGATTCATTGCCGACTGCCGCGGAAGCGAATTTTGGTGAGGTCGTCGTCACCGAAGAGGGCCGGGAAGCCTGTTTGGCATTTCGCGCGGTGGGAGCTCCCGAGGGCGAAGAGGTCGCCGCCGGAATTCTGGCTTCGCCGCCAGTCGCCGGCAACGTTGATGTTTCTGCGGCGATCGTGCAGCAGCCGGGGCCGCTGGACGTGGGCGACCCGTTTACATCCGAAATTACGTTTGAAAACGCGGGCCCCGGTTCGGCCGAAAATACAAACTTGACGGTCACCTTTGACGCAGGGTTGACCGGGGTGACGTGGGAAAGAGAAGTCCAACGCACCAACCCTGCCACCATCATGGTCGGCGACATCACCGACACGACCGGATTCGCTGTGACCGGTGCCTCTGGGATCGATCAATCCGGGTTGCCCGTTTCGGGGCTTGGAGACATTAATAATGACGGCATCGATGACTTCGCCGTCGGTGTGAGCGATGCGTTGTATGTGATCTACGGTGACAACAGCGGCCTGGACGATTTTGATCTGGGGGCGATCGATGGCACCAACGGATTCGTCTTTAATGGCTTTGGATCGGTCGGCGGAATTGTCCAAGCCCAGAATGCTGGCGACGTCAATAACGATGGCATCGACGACATCGTCTTGGGGAATTCCAGTGAGTCGCCGGGCGGCTTGGCGGGTGCCGGTGAAGCCTACGTGATCTTCGGTTCGGGAGCGTTTGGAAGCAGCTTTGATGTCGGGACGCTTGATGGTACCAATGGTTTTCGAGTTCCCGGGATCGCCGAAGGTAGCTCGCTCGGTGAAAGTGTCGACGGAGCCGGCGACATCAATAACGATGGTTTCGACGATGTGATTGTCGGCGCATCGGGCAGCGCGTTGGCATCGGTCGAAGGCGAAGCGTACGTGATCTTCGGCGCAGGATCATTCGCGAGCGGAACGGTGTCGCCCGCTGGATTGGACGGAAATAACGGTTTCTCGATTGCCACGTCCGAGACCGGAGCCCGATTGGGGGGAAGTGTCAGTGGGATCGGTGATTTCAACGGTGACATGATCGACGATCTGATCGTATCCGCTTCAGGTTCGGGGACGGGCAAGGTCTACATTGTCTTTGGTGACGGCAGTTATGGCGCTTCCTTTGATGTCGGTTCGATGCCGACGGTCGCTGGCATCGAAATCTCTGGATCACAGCTCTCCAGTCTTGGCCTCGGCGCCGACTTGATCGGAGATGCCAATGGCGATGGCTTGGCGGATGTCACCGTTATCGATGGTGCCGGTGTCTCCTCCAACGCGTACGTCCTGTACGGTTCGAATTCGCTGACGGGCGCGTTCGATCTTTCATCGCTGAACGGAACCAATGGCTATGTGTTGCCATTCGATTTCCAGGTGTTTGCCGGCAAGGGCGGTGACTTTAACGGAGATGGATTGGCCGACGCCGTGTTTGCCAATGCGGACTTCGTCGGTGGGTTCGTTGTCTTTGGTACCGATCAGGCGCTTCCATCGAGCGTCAATCCGCTGACCCTTGACGGGACCAATGGTTTCAAGGTGGAGTCGTCGACGTTAGAGGATGCGGCGTTTATCGGATCGTTCGCCGGCGATGTCGACGGGGATGGGTTTGATGATGTGATTTTCGGAGCACCGTTCTCGCAACCGTCATCCGGATTCGGATCATTCGGTCGATCGTACGTCATCAATGGACAGGGGACGACGCTGACCAATGGCAGCGGAGACATCAATGACACGTTTGATTTGCAACCCGGCGATCAGGTGATTTACCGAGTCGACGCGACGATCGCAGCGGGCGCGATGACGTCCACCACCGTCGATGCGGTCGCGACGGTCGATCCCGGTGAAACCGAGGACGATCCGTTGAATAACAGCGCCTCGGCCGTCACCACCATCACCGCATCGGACGTCACGCCACCTGAAGTGGTGGATGTGATCGTTTCCTCATCCGCTTGGTCAAATGCGATGATCGACGTCGTCGATGGAGCGGGGGCCGGGAATGGACTGGGGCTTTCATTGCCCGGAGCGGAGCAGACCCGTCCGGCTCCTTGGGCATCAGGAATCGATACGATCTATGTTGTCTTTAGCGAAGACGTCGGTTCTACATTTACCGCCGCTAACCTCTCATTCATTGGGACAACCCAGGCCGACTATCTACCTTCAGCAACGGTCCAGTACGGAGTTGATGGTCCAAATGTGGGAACCATCACACTAAGCCAACCAATTTTGCGAGACTCTTTGCTGTTGCAGATTCGCGATGCGGTCACCGATGCTGCTGGAAACGCTCTCGATGGTGAGTGGACCGACGATGTTAGCAACCAGTCAGGGAACGGAACTGCTGGTGGTGACTTGAACTTCCGCTTCAACGTGTTGTTCGGCGATGCCGATGGCGACGGCTTTGTTGGTACTCCCGACATTGGGATTGTCTTTGCTGCTTTGGGAACCTCACCGTCAGACGTCATTTCCTCACGCGTCGACATTGATGCGGATCAATTCATCGGGACTCCAGATATCGGGCTGGTCTTTAGCCGGCTCGGCACCGGAACGCCCGCCGCGCCGCCAATCCCAGCTGCTCTCGCCGGCGGGACTTCGCCTACAGCGATCGACCAGGCTTTTCTTGAAGAAGACTTGTTGAATGGATCGGGCGAAGGCGAGTTGGGATTAGATCTGTTCTAGACTTGCGACGGGCAATCTGAGGCATTTGGTGGCATCACCACCAAAACTATTGAATTTTGTTCAGTGAGTAGTTTAAAATCGGAAAGCTAGTGAACTTTTCACAGATGATGCACTTATGATCAAAAAAACTCTTCTTCCCATCTTCGCTTGTTTGTGCTTTGCCACGGCGGCTCAAGCTGACTTGGTGCTCAACATCGGCTCGGCGACTGTTGACGTCTCGTCGCGATCTGGAATAGCGATCGCTTCAATTGATGTGTTTCTCGAAAACAACGGCGTGGTCGCTGAAAACGCATTCGGCTACACATTGTTGTACGATCTTGATCCGGTTTCACCACTCAGTCTTCCGCTTGGTATCACCATTCCAGAAAACAACGCTGTCGTTTCTGGCAACGTTTTCCCAGGCACAATTGGTCTGACCGTTAACTCAACTGCTCCTGCTAACGGCGACATCGCAATTGCAGAGAATCAGTTTTCTGCGGTCGAATTTTCCCCCGGCGAAAGTCGCCTATTGCATACCATTAATTTTCGAGTCGACCGAAGCGTTGCGGTCGAAGGCGATTATCAACTGGTGCTCAATACGGCCGGGAACTCGGATGGGATCGCCGATTCGATTTTAACCACATACGATCCGATCGCCAGTGTGGGAACCCTTTCGATCACAGTCACCGCGATTCCGGAACCTTCGTCGTGCTTGTTCTTGGCGGGGCTTGGCGGGGTAGTCGTGTCGGCACGTCGGCGTCGACGGTCGTAGGCGACGCCCTGTTGAATCGCGGATTGCTCGCCGCTGTCGTTTGCTGCCGGGCATGTTGTGGCGGAAACCATCCGGGCTCCGCGAAAAATTTGAATCTCTGAAACCACCTAGGATCCAGTCCTGGGTGGTTTTTTAGTTGGCTTGGCGGTAGCTTTGACTCGACTTCGTTTCTCTCCGTCGATCCTGGCTGGCACCAATGATCCTGCTGATTGTCTATCTGTGCGTCGCGATTGGGTTTTCGTTTTATTGCAGTATCGCCGAGGCGGTCTTGCTTTCGATCACGCCCTCGTTCATCGCAACGTTAGCCAAGGACAAACCGAAGGTCGCCGAACGCCTGAAGCACCTGAAGGACAACATCGATCGTCCGCTGGCGGCAATTTTGAGTCTGAACACCATCGCCCACACCATCGGGGCGGCCGGGGTTGGGGCACAGGCAGCGGTCGCGTTCGAAGATGTTTCTCTCGGGGTGGTTAGCGCCGTGATGACGCTGCTGATCCTAGTGTTCAGCGAGATCATTCCCAAGACACTCGGTGCTCTCTATTGGCGATCACTCGGCCCGATCGTGGCGACGACCGTCCTGGTCTTGATCTGGTTGCTGTACCCGTTGGTTTGGCTCAGTGAGCGACTAACGAAGTTTCTTTCCGGAGGAAAAAGCCACCACACGTTGACCCGTGATGAACTCGGTGCGATGGCGGAGATCGGTGCCCAGCAAGGCGTGCTTGAAGAGGGCGAGTCGGAAGTGTTCCGTTCGTTGATGCGATTCCCACAAATCACTGTTGCCGACATCATGACCCCACGTGTCGTCGTGATCGCATTTCCACAATCGATGACGATTGGCGAGTTTATGGAAAAGCAGCCCGAATTACCGGTTTCACGTGTGCCGATTTATCAAGAGAATCTCGATCAAGTCGTTGGCTTTGTGATGCGATCCGAGTTGCTGCTCGCGGCCGCCAAAGACGATGACGATTTGCCGCTTTCGAAACTTCGCCGCGAAATGATGGCGCTCGACGCCGGTACGAGTGCGAAAGCCGCGTTCGATCGGCTGCTCGGCGATCGCCAGCACATCGCGTTGGTGACCGACCAATACGGAAGCACCCAGGGCATCGTGACACTCGAAGATGTCATCGAAACGTTGCTGGGGCTTGAGATTGTCGACGAGCACGACAAAAGCATTGACATGCAAAAATTGGCGCGAAAACGTTGGAAAGAACGTGCCAAGAAGATGGGGTTACAGATCCCGGATGAAACACAGTAGCCCGAGGATGCTTTCGGTTCCTCGGCTTTTCGCTGCGATTGGCGATGTCGGGCCGATGCAATCGGCGAAGTCTTCGCATCAAGTCAATGCATATCGACTTGATCGCGGAACCGCCGTAGGATGATCGCTGTATCAGCACGCGTGAGGACGGCACTGTCGATCGTCAAGCGCGCGTCGAGGACAAGCCCGCCGCACCAGTCACGCTCCCGAGTTTGGACGCAATGACCGAATCGATCACGACGTCACCACTGTTTTTGGCTGCTTCCGCCGACGCGCCGGCGGTCGAACCGGCGTCGCCAGGGATCATGCTGTTGTTCGCCGCCGTCATGTGCGCAACTTATGTTGGCGTCGCGGTGGAGCGTTTTCACAAAACGGTTGCTGCGCTTTGTGGCGCGGCAGTGCTGGTCATCTTGGGTTTGGTGCTTCATCTATTTGAATACCACCAGGTTTATGACTTTCTGAAGGAAGACCTGAATATCTTTGGCGTGATCATTGGCACCGGTATTTTGGTTGATGTCGTTGGCAAGAGCGGCCTGTTCCATTTTTTGTCGATGTACATCGTTCGTTTCACCGGCGGTTCGGCAACCAAGCTTTACCTGACGCTTTGCCTGGTGACGTTCTTGTTTGTCGCGGTGTTGACCATCGTTCCCGCGATGTTGATTCTTTCGTCTCTGGTTTTGGTCATTTGTCGATCGCTGAACTACAAACCGATGCCGTTTTTGCTCAGTGTGGCGATTTGCGCTAACAGTGGTGCGATCGCGACGTTCGCCAGCGGATTGCCTAACATCATGATCGGGACCGCTGCCGGGATACCGTATGCGCACTTCTTGCAAGTCAGCCTTCCGTACGCGGTCGTCAGTTTGGTGATCGCGGTCGCGGTGCTGCGTTTTTTCTTTCGCAACGACCTGCCTTGGAAGCAAAGCGATCAGCAGCGTCAGGAATTGAAAGCCCAAATCGAAACCTTTGATCCGTGGGCGATGGTCGAGGACAAACGGGTTTTGATTCGCAGTGCGACCATCCTGATGGCAACGGTAGTTGGCTTTGTTTTCGCCCAACAGCTCGGCGTGGGCATGGACTTTGTCGCCATGGTCGGCGCGACGGCCGCGTTGCTGTTCGCCGGCAAAGGCGTCGAGGATGCGATTCACAAGGTGAATTGGACTGTTATCCTGTTCTTCATGGGGCTGTTCGTGATCATCGGTTGCGTCAAGCAAACCGGAGCGCTCGCATGGGTCGCAAAACAAGTCGTCGAGTTCTCCGATAACGAAATTACCTTGCTCGTACCGCTGCTTGGTGTTTTCTCGGCGGTCGCCAGTAGCATCGTCGATAATATTCCCGTCGCGGCGACGCTCATTCCGATCGTCAAAGACATCGCTGCCGATCCGAGCGTTCCGATCGAGACGCTCTGGTGGACGTTAATCATCAGTTGCAACCTAGGCGGCAACGGAACACCAATCGGGTCGATCTCGTGTGTGATCGCGATCTATGCCCTTAAGAAAGAAGCCGGGGTCCACGTCGGCTGGGGCACGTTCTTGAAGCTTGGCGGCACGATCATGCTGATCCAAGTCGCAGGTGCGATCGGGTACATGTTGATCGCATCAGATCGTGGTTGGTTGCCAAGTCTTTAATCGCGGCGATGGCTGTGGCACCGCCGCGAGCTGATTGGCAATCGTCGTCGCATTACTTCAGGTTGCGATAGCGTTCGATCAGTTGGTTCGTGCTGCTGTCGTGTTGTAGTTGATCGGATGATTGCAGTTCGGGAACGATCTTCTTGGCCAAGACCTTTCCAAGTTCGACGCCCCATTGGTCAAACGGATTGACCTGCCAAATCACGCCTTGGGTAAAGACGCTGTGTTCGTAGAGGGCGACCAGCTTGCCCAGCACGGCGGGCGTCAGTTTTTCGATCAGCAGCGTATTCGAGGGGCGATTGCCTTCAAAAACGCGGTGCGGCGCCAGTTCTTCCGATGTGCCTTCATCGAGCACCTGCTGGCGCGTCTTGCCCATCGCGAGCGCCTCGCCTTGGGCAAAGACATTGGCAGTCAATTTGTCGTGATGATCGCCGATCGGGTTTAGTGACTTGGCAAAGGCGATGAAATCACAAGGGATCAAGTGGGTCCCCTGATGAATTAGCTGGTAAAACGAATGCTGGCCGTTGGTTCCCGGTTCACCCCAGTAGATCGGACTGGTGTCATAGTCCACATGGTCGCCGGAGAGCGTGATCGACTTGCCGTTGCTTTCCATCGTCAGCTGTTGCAGGTACGCGGGAAAGCGTTTGAGGTACTGGTCGTACGGCAGCACGGCGGTGGTCTGGGCACCAAAGAAATCGGTGTACCAAACCGTCAGCAGCCCCAGCAGCACCGGCAGATTTTTCTCCAGGGGCGCGGTGCGGTAGTGTTCGTCCATTTCACGAAAGCCTGCCAGCATCTCGCGAAATCCGTCCGGACCGATCGCGAGCATCGTCGACAATCCGATCGCGCTGTCCATCGAATATCGACCGCCGACCCAATCCCAGAAACCGAACATATTGTCGGTGTCGATTCCGAACTTGGAAACCTCGTCGGCGTTGGTCGACAAGGCGACGAAATGTTTTGCAACGGCGGATTGATCGGCGCCCAGGTTTTTCAGCAACCACTCTCGCGCCGAATGAGCATTGGTCATCGTTTCTTGGGTGGTGAAAGTTTTCGACGCGATGATGAACAGCGTTTCGTCGGCATTCAGATCGGCGGTGGCTTCGACAAAGTCGGTGCCGTCAACGTTGCTGACAAAACGGAACGTCAAATCGCGATTGGCGTAATGCTTGAGCGCCTCGTAAGCCATGACGGGGCCCAGGTCGGAGCCGCCGATGCCCACATTGACAATGTTGCGAATCGGTTTTCCGGTGTGACCGGTCCAGTCGCCGCTGGTGATCGAGTCACAGAAGCTACTCATCTTGTCTAGGACGGCGTGGACTTCGGGGACGATATTTTCGCCATCGACGATGATCTCGGCATCGCGTGGTGCGCGAAGTGCTGTGTGGAGCACCGCGCGATCTTCCGTGATGTTGATTTTTTCGCCCGTCATCATCGCTTCGATTCGCTCGGGCAACTTCGATTCCCGCGCCAAGTCGAGCAGCAGGTCGATCGTTTCGCCGGTGATGCGGTTTTTCGAATAATCGAGAAAAATCCCGCAAGCGTCGAGCGAAAACTTCTGACCTCGCTGATTATCCGAATCGAAAAATTCACGCAGATGCTTGGACTGAATTGACGCGTAGTGGGAAGTCAATTTTTTCCATGCGTTCTGGTCGGTCAAGCTGCTCATTGTTTTTGCCCGAAGAAGTGGTGCCCGAAGGAAGAGAATGGTTGGAAATGTAATTCGTTTTTATCGCGGCGAGGGCGAATGCATTGCAGCGAAGCAATGTGGCCGTTGGGTGCGCCCGGATCGCCGGTCCGGTGTGATCGCAGTTTAGCGGTATCGGTCGATCGCGTGATAGCCGGTGGCAAGCGAACGTCGGCGTATCGCACGCGTCACCCCAAGGCCGTGTAGACTGGGGATTGATCATCCCTAAGGTTATCCATTGCGAACAGATTTCATTGCGAACAGATGCGTTCTGCTTATCTCTCGATTCACACACGTCGTAAGCTCGATGTCGGTCAATCCGTCAGGAACGGAAATTTTCATGAGGGTCGTGCTGTTTTGGCAAACTCACGCAGCAGTCATTGTCACGCGGCGTCGAGCTGGGCCGGTTTGGCTTGCAAAGGTTTGGCCGTCGCGTTCGCGTGGCTCGGTCTTGCCCCGGCTGCGGAACTGAACGGAGGGGAAACGCTCTCCTTTAATCGGGACGTCCGGCCGATCCTGTCCAATCATTGCTTCGCATGTCATGGTCCAGATGAAGCTCATCGCGGTGCCGATCTGCGTCTAGACCAAGCCGAAGCGGCTCATGGATACGCGATCGTTCCCGGAAACGCCGATGAGAGCGAAATCATCGCGCGCATTTTGGAAACCGATGAGGACTTGCGAATGCCGCCGGCGGACATCGGCAAACGTTTGACCGAAGACGAAATCCAAATTCTCCGCCGCTGGGTCGACGCAGGTGCTCCCTATGAAGCTTACTGGGCGTATGTCCCGCCAAAGCCAGTTTCGATTCCGCCCGGTGTGGCAAGCGGGGTGAACGCGATCGATAGTCTGGTCCGACGCGATCTCGACCGCCAGCGGCACCATGCGGCTGAATTGGCGACACGGCGAAATCAATTGCGAAGGTTGTCGCTCGACTTGCTCGGGCTGCCTCCGTCACCCGAGCAGGTCGACCAGTTCCTTAAAGATGACCAGCCCGATGCGTACTTGCGTCGGGTCGACGAGCTGCTCGCTTCGCCTCGATTCGGCGAGCGATTCGCCGAGTATTGGTTGGACCTTGTTCGATTTGCCGACACCGTCGGCTACCACGGAGACCAGATACATAACATTGCACCTTACCGCGACTGGGTGATTGATTCGCTCAATCAAAACAAGTCACTCGATCAGTTTAGTCGTGAACAACTCGCCGGCGATTTACTAGACGAACCGACGACGGATCAATTGATCGCATCGGGGTACAATCGCTTGCTGCAAACGACCCACGAAGGCGGGTTGCAACCGAAGGAGTACCGAGCGATCTATGCGGCCGACCGAGTTCGCAATGTTTCGGAAGTCTGGATGGCGGCGACGATGGGCTGCTGCCAGTGCCACGATCACAAATACGACCCGTACACGGCACTCGATTTCTATTCGATGGCTGCGTTCTTTGCGGACGTTGACGATGAGGCGCATTTCAAGAATGGCTCCAATGCGCTACCGACGCGGCGTGAGCCCGAGATCGATGTGCTTTCGGCGACCGATCGAATGCGTTTAGAGTCGATCGATCGGGCGATCGCCGAGGCGAAGGAGCAAGGTGATACCGCTGTCGCCGAGATGCTGCGCGAGCAGCGAAAGGAGATCGATGGCCGTCGGGTGCGGACAATGATTACCAAGGCAATGCAGTCCCCGCGAGAGACGCGCTTCCTTCCCCGCGGAAACTGGCTTGATGAAAGTGGGGATGTCGTCGCCCCGGCGGTTCCGGCGTTCCTCGGGGACATTCATCGATTTGCAAAGCTCGCGCCCGACGCTCGCGCCAATCGACTGCATTTGGCGAATTGGTTGTTTGATTGTGAGGAGGGCATCGGGCGGTTGACCGCCCGAGTGTTCGCCAACCGGCTTTGGTACCTCTACAGTGGTCAGGGCATTAGCCCATCGCTTGCCGATTTCGGTGGGCAGGGCCAGCCTCCTCGCCATAGCGCGTTGCTCGATCACTTAGCCGGCGTGTTGATCGACAGTGATTGGGATATCAAGGCGACGGTACGGATCATCGTGACGAGCGAAACGTACCGTCGTCAGGTCGCGGCCGCGTCCGAACTGCACAACAAGACTTCGCAATCAGAATTAAGTAGTTTGGTCGGCGCCGTGCAATCCGGTCACCGACTTCCCGCCGAAACGGTACGCGATTCACTCTTGTTCATTTCAGGATTACTGGATGATCAAGTCGGTGGCCAAAGTGCGAAGCCGTTTCAGCCGGCCGGGTATTATCGCCACTTGAATTTTCCCCGTCGGACATACCAGCATGATTCCGGTGCGATGCAGTGGCGGCGAGGCGTGTACACGCACTGGCAACGTCAGTTCGTTCATCCGATGATGAAGGCGCTCGACGCCCCGTCGCGAGAGGAATGCACCGCTCAGCGGTCACGCAGCAACACGCCTTTGGAATCATTAGCCCTGCTGAATGATCCGACGTTCGTGATCGCGGCCCAAGCGTTCGCCGCACGAGTCCTCCGCGAAACGGAATCTTCCGCCGGAGCCGCGACGGAGACACAGGATCGAATTCACCATGCCTTTCGATTGGCCCTTTCGCGGAAAGCCGATCCGATCGAACTGCAAACACTTCTCGACCTTTTTGACGCCGAACACAAGCGATATCAAACAGACGCGGCAGCGGCCGACGGCTTGTTGTCGCTCGCCGATGCTACCCCGATTGCTTGGCCGACGGAAAGCGGTATGGCAGAACGCGCCGCGTGGACGTCGGCTTGTCGGGTGATTTTCAATCTGCACGAAACACTCTACCGCCCCTGAGTGCCTCGCCAGCTCGCTCTCGTCAATCGTCAGCCATCCTTTTGTAAGTTCACAACTCATCATGAATCATTGGAACCGCAGGACATTTTTGTCAGGCAGCGGATTGTCGCTTGGCTCGGCCGCGTTGTCCGGTTTGCTTGGGCGATCCGGGCACGCCGCACCATTGCCGGCTGGGCTGACGAAAGCAATGGCCAATGGTCTGCCGCCGGGCATACAGGGATTGCCCAACATCCCACCACGCGTCAAGCGTGTGATTTTTTTGTGCATGGCTGGGGGCCCGTCGCATTTGGAGACGTTTGATGAAAAGCCAGAGTTGGCGCGACTCGATGGTCAGCCGATGCCGACGTCTTACACCGAAGGCCAACCGATCGCACAGCTTGCCGGCAAAGAGTTGAAGGTCCAGGGGCCACTCACTCAATTCAAACGCTGTGGGGAAAGCGGGCAAGTGATCAGCGATTTCTTGCCGTATCATCAACGTATGGCCGACGACATCTGTGTGCTCAGGTCGATGGTGACAGAGCAAATCAATCATGACCCGGCTCATACTTTCATGAATTGTGGTACGGCGCTCGCCGGTCGGCCTTCGATGGGATCTTGGGTCACGTATGGGCTGGGCAGCGAATGCGATGACTTACCCGGCTTTGTCGTCCTGACCAGTGTTGGTGGCCGGAATCCGCAGCCGATCGCTTCACGTCAATGGGGCAGCGGTTTTCTTCCCAGCCGATTCCAAGGGGTGGAGTTCAACGCCGCCGGGCCCCCGGTGCACTATGTCGATCCTCCCGCCGGCGTCGGTCACGATGGGCAGCGCCGGGTCGTCGATGCGATCGCGAAGCTGAATCAGCACCGTTTCCAAAGCGTTCCCGATCCGGAGATTCAGACTCGTCTATCGGCCTACGAAATTGCCTTTCGGATGCAAACCTCGGTGCCGGAGTTGGTCGACTTTTCTGATGAGCCCCAGGATGTTTTGGACATGTATGGCGCCAAGGGCAGTGACGGATCCTATGCGAGTAACTGTTTGCTCGCGCGACGTTTGGCCGAACGCGGTGTGCGGTTCATCCAGCTCTACCATCGTGGCTGGGATCACCATGGCGGGCTGGAACGCTACATGAAAATTTGTTGCGGACTGACCGATCGTCCGACTTGGGCACTGATCCAGGATTTAAAGCGACGCGGCATGTTGGATGACACCTTGGTGATTTGGGGCGGTGAGTTTGGTCGCACGCCAATGTTTCAAGGCAAAGGAGGTGCCGGTCGTGACCATCACATCAAGGGTTTTTCGATGTGGATGGCCGGTGGTGGGGTAAAGGGGGGGACCAGTTACGGCGCGACCGATCCGTTGGGCTACAACGCGGTCGAGAATGTCACTCACGTTCGTGACCTGCATGCGACGATGTTGCACATGCTGGGCATTGACCACAAACGTTTCAGTTACCCCTACCAGGGGTTGGACACTCGGCTGACCGGTGTCGAAGAAGCGCATGTGATTGACGACGTCTTGAGTTAACTTTGGTGCCTCGCTTAGCTAACCTCGTGCCATGATGCTGATTTGTCGCTGCGGCTGCTAAAAATAGGTTGGAATTAGCCCTGTACGCACCTGTAGTCGGCCGATACACTCTGGGGCCCGAAATCGAACAAAACTACGTCCTCGGTTATAATACGAAATCGAATGTACGCCATTATCGTTGACGGCGGTCGCCAGTACCGCGTCGAGCCAGGCATGGAAGTTGACCTGGATTACCGTGAAACCCCTGCCGGTGAAAGCCTGACGTTTGACAAGGTTCTCGCCGTTGGTGGCGATTCGGGCCTGAAACTCGGTGCCCCGACAGTCGATGGTGCGAGTGTCACCGCATCGGTCGTCGGTGCCAAGCAAGGCAAAAAACTGTACGTCCAGAAGTTCCGTCGCCGCAAGCACAGCAAAAGTCGTATCGGCCACCGCCAGCTTTTCACCCGTGTCAAAATCACTGACATCGCGGGTGCGTAATGCCTTCCGACCGGCTCACTGATTACGAGCTGGGCGATATCTTAGGCGTCGGCACCGTTGGCACGATTTATTTGGCAACGGAGAAAGAAACAGGGCGCCAGGTCGCACTGAAGAAGCTCCATCCCAAGGTCAGTCAGAACACGCTGATCCGTGCGCGGTTCAAACGCGAAATGACCATCATGGAGCGACTGCGGCACCCGAACGTGGTTGCCTACCTGGGTGGCGGGCGCGACGACGGTGATCAGTCGCTGTTCTATGCGATGGAGGTTGTCTCCGGTGGGACCGTTGCCGATCTACTCGAGTCTGGCGGTCCGTTGCACTGGACGGCCGTCGTTGAAATCTCTCGCCAGATCTGTAGTGCACTTCAGTGCCTTCATAATCATGGCGTTGTCCACCGTGATTTGAAGCCGAGCAATTTGTTTCTGACGCCTGGTGGCGAGGTCAAGCTCGGTGATTTTGGAATTGCTCGTGACCTCACCGCTGGAGATTTGACGGTCGGGCAGGTCACCGTCGGCACGCACGCCTATATGGCTCCCGAGCAGATCACCGGCGATCGGTCGGTTTCTGGGAAGGCGGATCTCTACGCCCTCGGCTGCTGCATGTTTGAAATGCTGACCTGCCGAAAAGTCTTTCTCGGTGAAAATTATGCTCAGCTGTTCGATCAGCATCTCAAGCAGAAGCCGCCCTCGGTTCGGGACTTTGCCGAGTGTCCCTTTGAGGTCGATCAGGTGATTTTAAAGCTTCTCGAGAAGAAGCCAGATGATCGTCCTTTCAATGCTCGGCAGGTCCAGGCGGTCATGTTGGAGGTCGCCGATGGTTACCGGGAGGACCACGGTGAGGCATTGCAGCCGGCCGAGGAGCACGTGTTTCCAGCCGGGCGGACGGAGTTGGTCGAGCGGATTCGTCGTCGCCTTGAGCCACAGACCCGCGAAATAAGCGGGACGCGCCTGGCGATCGCTGTATCTGTCATCGCGATCGCCATCGTCGCATTAGTCGCGCTGTCTGCGGCGACTGGTCAGTGAGTCTCTTGGTTCTGTGGTGGGGCTTGCCGAAAGTTTTGGTGATTGCGGTTTGGCGGTGTGTCGGCGCACGAAAAAAGCCTGCGGGCTAGCCAAGGCGTGTATTGGCCGGCCCGCAGGCGTTTGTGTTTGAGCTAGGTTGCCCAGCTTGGGTTGCTGCTTAGGCGGTGACGACGTTGATGCGGCGTCCTTTTTGGTCGAATTTCACGTTTCCGTCGACCAACGCAAACAGGGTGTAGTCATTGCCCTGGCCAACGCCACTGCCGGCGCGCCATTTGGTGCCGCACTGGCGGATTAGGATGTTGCCGGCTTTGACGGCTTCGCCACCAAATTTCTTGACTCCGCGGCGTTGGGCGTTTGAATCGCGACCGTTGCGGCTGGAGCCTTGTCCTTTCTTGTGTGCCATTGCTCTGGGCCTTTCTAAGTGTAGTTTTTAGGCGATTTTATGAATGCGACCACGAGAGACCGCTGATGTGCTCTGTTGAGGGCCCAGGAGGATAGCGGCCAGCGCAGCCAAATTCAAGGCTCATCGGGCTAAAACACGGTTTCGGTTCCTAGGCAGAGATGTTCATCGAGTGGGCGGGGGTGTGAACTTTAGCCTGGTCGTCCAATGGGAAGGGCACAACGCCTACCGCCCTTCGAGGCTGCGGATGACAACTGAGGCAGGCAACCACGGGCTAGCACCCGTGGCTACGGCACGTCGTTGCGTTGGGAACGGCGGGTTGCAGCTGAGCCGATCGCTGCAACAGTTGAGGGGAAACGCATCAGCTGGCAGCCTGGGCTAGGTCCGCAGGTGCCCGTTGCCTTTGACGATGTATTTGTAGGTCGTCAGCTCGCGCAGTCCGCATGGGCCGCGAGCGTGAAACTTGTCAGTCGAGATCCCGATTTCAGCCCCCAGCCCAAATACGCCGCCGTCGTTGAAGCGTGTGCTGGCGTTGACCATCACGGCAGAGCTATCGATGCCCGCGGTGAATGTCTCGGCAGCTGCGAGGCTGCTGGTCACGATCGCTTCGGTGTGGTGGGAACTGTAGCGGTTGATGTGGCTGATTGCCTCGTCGATGGAATCGACCACCGCGACGCTGATCGTCGGGCCCAGGTACTCTGCCCCCCAATCGTCGTCGTTCGCCGAGATGCTTCCTGGGATTAATGTTTTGGCCCGTTGGTCGGCGCGGATTTCTACGGAGTGTTGGGCAAGTCTTTCGGCGATTTTGGGCAGGGCCTTCGCCGCGATCGATTCGTGTACCAGGAGCGATTCACATGCGTTGCAAACGCCCATCCGCTGGCACTTGGCGTTTTCGACAATCGACGCAGCCATTTCGACGTCGGCCGTTTCGTCGACGTAGACATGGCAGTTGCCGTCGTAATGCTTGATCACCGGCATCGTTGCCTCGGCGGCGACGCGGCGAATCAGGCCTTCGCCTCCACGTGGAATCGCAACATCGATCAGGTCCCCCAGCCCGAGGAACTCGCCGACGGCAGTCCGGTCGGTGGTGTTGACCAACTGGACGGCATGTTTAGGCAGACCACATCGCTCGGCGACCTCGCACATCAGGTTGACGATTGCTTGGCTACTGTGAATCGCTTCTTTTCCGCCGCGAAGGATCACCGCGTTTCCGCTCTTGACGCAAATCGCGGCGGCGTCGGCGGTCACGTTGGGGCGGCTTTCGTAGATGAAGAACACCACGCCAAGGGGCACGCGTTTCTTGGTGATTTGCAAGCCTCCCGGGCGAGTGAATCCGTCCAGGACTTCGCCGATCGGGTCGGGTAGCATCGCAATTTCACGCAGTGCCGTTGCGATCCCTTCGATCCGCTGCCGGTCGAGCCGCAAGCGGTCGATCGCGGCATCAGTCAGCCCGTATCCGGGGGCAGCATCGAGGTCCTTGGCATTGGCTTCGATGATCGACTCAGCCCCTGAAATAAGCGCGTCGGCGGATTCGTTGAGCCAGCGGTTCTTTGCCGAGGCATCGAGAATGGCGAGTTCGGCCGAGGCTGATTTGGCGTTTCTTGCGGTTTCAGCACAGTAGGCAGCGAGGTCGGTTGCCGTGGCGGTGTTCATAACGTCTTTACGGTAAGGCTTCGATCTAGTTTGTCGTCGGTGGTCTATTTTCTCTGACTATGCGGTGATGGCAACACCCACATTCCGTCAACGCTGGTCATTCGGTAGCGTTGACGACCGGCGATCCCGCGGATACCGTTGGTCCTGCTCTCTAAAATGGTGAAAGCACCATCGGTCGCATGGGCCGTCGGCTCACGGCAAAGCGAATCGTTTCAATCACGCATCCTTTTCGATAATCTCTCCAACCTGCACGAGCTAAGCGGCGGCTATGAAGTTTTTATTCCTCGGTGATATTGTTGGTAAACCGGGGATGAGTGCCGTGTTGCAGAACGTGCAGCGAATCCGTGAAGAGCTTGACCTCGATTACGTCATTGCCAATGCGGAAAATGCTGCCGACGGATCGGGGCTATTGCCCAAGCAGTTCGATACGTTGATCGACAATGGGATCGATGGCGTGACGCTGGGCGATCATATCTTTCGCCGCAAGGACATTATTTCGTCACTGCAAAAGAGCGACCGGATCGTCAAACCGGCCAACTACCCGCACCATGCCGCCGGACGCCGCTGGACGTTGATCAAACGCTCGGGGCGGAAACCCTTGGGGTTGGTCTCGCTGATGGGCCGCGTGTTCATGAAGCCAGTCGATTGTCCCTTCGAAGCGATCGATGATGTGCTGGCCGAACTCGGCGAACACACCGATCACATCTTGGTCGATGTGCATGCCGAAGCAACGAGCGACAAGCAATGCTTGGCGCGCTACCTAGATGGTCGAGTCACGGCGGTCTTGGGAACCCACACTCATGTTCCGACCGCGGATACATGTATCCTTCCCGGCGAAACGGCATTCCAATGTGACGTCGGAATGTGTGGTCCTTACGAAAGTATCATCGGCCGAGATATCGAGCGCGTCGTGCACACCACGCGAACCGCCGAGCCATGCCATTTTCATGTCGCGACCGGCGACGTTCGGCTTTGCGGTGCGATCGTCGAAGCCGACGATGAAGGCCGCGCCTTGTCAATCGAGCGTTTTCAAGAACGCGTTGTCGTCCAGTAAAGTGGCGACCGCGTGACGTTAGTTTTGAACGTCGACGTAATTGACCACTTGCTTTCCACAGGCGATCGGAAATACCGCCTCTTGCGCAAGTTGCTTGTGGTAAAAGCTGCGCACGCTGCCGTGAAGTTGTAGCTCATCGCACTGTTCATCGACACGCAATGTTCGCAACTCGGGAACCGAGCTGCTGGCCAATACTTGTGATGCTGCGACCGCGAGATTCTTTGTGTCCGTAGTTTCCATCTTTTATCCGAAGTCTTTCCGCGAAGAAAAAGAGGCTGCCCCAATAACTATTCACACACCAACTATTTCACGTCACCTAAGACGGACCTGCCAAAAATGCCCATGATTGGCAGGAGTTGATTGATTGCTTAACGACTTTCATTCGTAACTCAAACAAAGCATAGCTTCGTTTTAATACGCTTGCGTCTTGCCAGCGGCGCAAACGATACCACAACTCACGAATTTGTGCAGCGACGGGGATTGATAGCAAAAAGATTCAAGAAACAAATTGATGAGTTCCAATCGATTTGCCTTGACCCCTGCGGGCAGGCTCCCGTATTCTCCGGCCATCACAGCGAGGCAAGGGAATGACCTTCGGGACAGACGCAAACCACGTTGTTGATTGAGCCAAATGACTGGCGAGATCCTGCACTGGCATCCATCAACATCATTGTTTTTGGTCGCTGCGGACGCATCGTTGTTGACCCCTAAACGGAGTTTGAATGGTCAACGCAGGAAGTCATTCAGCTTGGCTTTATTAAGCGTTCGACCGGCGACCGCAAGGATGCTGGTTGTCCAGTCGAACCAACAATCCACCGGCTCCCGGTCCGATAGAACGTTATCCTCCGCCCCCCTAGGATCTCGTACTGGACCGGGGGCTTTTTTCATGCGCTGTATCAATCCATCGCACCCCCAAGCTTTACACGCCGGGGCGTTCGTGTGACTTGTGTACCCTTGGGGGATCGAGTTCATACAACACAAAAATGCAGCCGGCCGATCCCCGATGACACTGTTTGTTGAAACCGACTCTCTGACGATCACGCTTGATCCGGTCGACGATCGCTGGGGGCAAATCGAAGGCGGCGAGGGTAAACCCAGCTTACCGTTAGCGGTGGCGCTCGAATTGCTTGTCTTCGCGGCGGCACAGCGACCGACATCGCCCGGGCATCCGATCACGATTCACGACGTTCGCCAGCATCGAAGATTGAGTCCGAACAGCGAAGACGCTTTCGCCATCGAATTGCGGCGAATGGGGATGTCGCGTTTGGGAACTGGCACCAACGAACCGGCGGTAAATCGTCATGTTCGCGAGCGCTGGGGGCTGTATTGCGATCGGCGCGATCGTGATGGGCAGATCGTCGAACACTCCAGCCTGCACTATTCAAGTGTGTTTGAATCCGTTGACTTCGATGTTTCAGGCGATTGGATCGATCGACTGACAGATATCGAGTTGGATCAACGGTTGGCGGATTCGATACCGCGATCGAGAATCTTTCCGGTCGTGGCTGATCCAGGCCAAGAAGACGCTGTCTCGCCCAGCGGTGCCTTCGGGCAATTACAATCGATCGGGTATGGGCGTTGCCCCGGTGCGGACGCTATCCCTGTCGCTGCGGCAGCTTTCGCGGCGCCTGACAAGTCGCCTTTATGGTGTCATCACCGTCGCCCCAGCAATGACTTGACCGGCCCCGGAGTGTTAGCCGCCGCGCTCGATCTCGTCGCGCGATTTGGCCGACGAATGATACGCGATCAGTGTGAACCGGTGGGGATCGGCCAATTGGTCATGGGGCGCCAAGTTGATGTAGGCGAACCTTTGATCGTGATCGCGAAGTGGCTGGCGACTACACCGGGACGCTCCAAAAAAGAAAAGGACGGTGGCGTTTGCACGGCCACCATCCTTGGTGCAAATGGCGATTTGGTCGCCAAGTTGATCGGAGTTGATCTGATCTCCTTTACGGAAACTGACGTGATCGAACGTAGTGTTCCGTCCTAGCGATCAACCGGACGGTGTTAGCCACGGATGTGTTTGAATATCAGCCGTTTGGCGTTAGCCACGGTTAAGTGGGAACAACCGGAGCTAACGCTCGTCGGGTGATCGATCGCAGTTCTCGATTCGCTTTCCGTATCAGACGCTTGGCGTTAGCCACGGTTGGGTTGTAATAACCGGAGCTAACGCTCGTCGGCTGATCGATCAACCCCGAGTTTCGAATCGCAACGACGCACGTGTTAGCGAACTATCGAGGTTATGCCGCTCGGCGAAATGGTGCTTCAACAGGAACGCTCTGAATCCGCGTTCGCCGTGCGACCTCATCGGGTGTTGCGACGCAGGCGACATCGATCGCTCGCCGGGTTGCGGCAAGGCGGTTTCGGTGTTTTGCCATTCCCAAGGCTTCTCCAACCGAGCTTTCACCAAACACCGCGGTCATCATACTTGAACCGAGTGAAGGCACGTGATTGCTTGAAAACAAGTGGGCTTGGATGGAACCGAGCAGTTGACCACGATCGAAATCGGAGGCATCTTCAAATGTGACCGATTGTGAACAGTCCACTTCAAAGCCCTTGGCAACTCGAATCGACCAGCCACTGCGTCGTAGCAAACCGCCGAATGCATATGCAACCGCGATGGGGTGATTCATCGCCGGTGCGACCGCTTCGAGCAGGTCTTTGAGTAGGTGGCGACGAATTACAACGCCGCCTAAGAAGAATCCGTCGATCGAACCTGTTTGGGTATCTACCGGCTGGCAAAGTCGAGCCGAGGTGTCGTTCCAGCCGGCCGCGTTTCCGCGACGACGATCGCGTTGCTGCTGTGGAACGATTGCCCCGACAGTATCTTCGTCGAACGATTCGATCGCAGAGTCCAGCCACTGGGGGTGAACTTTGGTTCCGCTGGTGAGAATTTGAACCAGGGGCGCCGTGGTCGAATCAAATGCGTCACGCACTTGATCGACAAGGTTGCTCGAACGGGCCGTGACGAGTGCCAGCTCACCGGCCAATTCAAAGGGGTCTTCGTAGCTGCCGTTGTGCACCGCAACGATTTCGCAATCATCGTCGGCGTTCTCCAGCACACTCAACAAGGTGTCTTCGAACAATTGGTGTTCACGTTCGAGAGGCACGATTACAGATACGCGGTGGTTCCGCAAAGCGTTTGACACTGGAAATCTCCAGTCAAGCGAAAGAAACGTCGTCGCCGTTCAGCGGGCGAACGAAAGATTGCATCGGATCGTTGGCACCCGATTTTCAATCGCGGAAGGGTGGATCCCCTATGTGATAATCGGCGCTGGCATCTCCAGCGGAATAATCGGCAAAGCTTTCCAATTGCTATCGAGGAATCGCCTCCGTCGATACGAGGGAATACGCTGGCGGACCAACTGATTTTCTGAATCGTAGTGAACACCGCGCGCTACCGCATTTGATCTGGAGTCGCGTGCGTTGTTGTGAGAGTGCCTTAACGTGAAACGATTCGGGCGATTGGAGCGACCACCAATTGCGGAGCATTCTGATTTGGTTTCAGGATCAACCTTGTGGCATTAGCCGCGGTTGAGATCCGATAACCGGAGCTAACGCTCTGCGGCTGATCGATCGCAGTTCTCAATTTTCATTCCGCATCAGCCATTTGGCGTTCGCCACGGTTAAGTGGGAACAACCGGAGCTAACGCTCGTCGGCTGATGAGCGCAGTGCAACTAAAATTCTCTGTTGGATCAAAGCGTTTGTGAGTCCAAACGGTCATTTTTAACCGACCAAGCTTTCGACGATCGAGACCGGATACCGTGTTTGTAGTTCGAATGCGTCTGTCTCACTGGCGACAAACACGCGAATGTCTTCGTCGTCAAACTGCTCGAGATCGAGGTCTCCACAGAATCGCCATTCTCGTTCGCTGGTCCAGTCAAACGTTCGCCCGGTAGCTTGATAGCGGAACTGTTGGTCGTCAGGCAGGTCTGCTCGCGAGATCGAATCACTTCCATAAACCACCTCGGCCGCCCCGGCGGCAATCGCCGCCTGCCGCCGAATCGCGATCCCGTACGGTTCGTAGTCCCATCGATGGAGGTGCGATCGATAGCAGCGTCGCGAAAGCAGGCTTGACAGTGAGCACGCCGACAAGCAAACGACCGGCAAGTGATGCCGACTGGTCAGTGCCGATCCGACCAGCCGGCGCATTTTGAGGATTCGGCGAAGCGTTCCCAGGCAACTACCTCGCTCGCTTGACGATCGATGTGAATTGTTCAACAGTACCCAATCGCGATACTGGTCGGCGGACTCTCCGGGCCATGGCCCGGTGCACCCGCGCGTACAGTGGACCAGCCAAGCGTTGTCCTCGTAGCACCAATCCAGACTGGCTCGCCGGATCGAATGCGACGACTCACCGGCAGGAACCTTATCAATCTCCGACAAGGACGAATGCCATCCGATCGCACCAAGGCCTAATAGTTCGCCGAACGCTCGCTCGGCCTTTTGGGTCGGTTCACAAGGCGTGGCAACTCGTACGGTTGCGTCGCAGCGGGCGAGTAAACGTAAACGCAAGGCGTCATCGATATTTCCGTTCGGTCGCACGAAGATACAGTCAACTCGGTCGGCGAGTTGAATCAACAATTCGTCTCGCCCCACATCTCCGTCGATTTCAACATTGATCGTCGGTTCGGTCGAAAAGCTATCGTCGTTCTTGGTGATCATCACGCATGGGACACGGAACGTTTCTGCCGCACGTATGGCCCATGGTTCGATCGCCGAGCCTTTGGCGACCAGCAAGACACGATCGTCCAGGCGAGCCTGCAACATCGCAAGCGTCAAGTATCGACAGGCGTGTCGGTGCAGTGGGAGCGACCGGCCCAGATGACTCGAAACAGTCGCAAATGTCGATGCTCCCACAAGCAGCGATTGCGCCGCGGGGTTCAATTTGACCGTCGCGTTCAATGCCATTGCCTGTGAAAGCAGCGTTGACATCGCTTCGCTACTCGGATCGGTCTTCAGCTTCGCCACGGAAGTTCCTCCCAAGGAATCGAACAACCACCGTCGTGGCCGATCGCTCGGCCAATCTTGTGGCATCCGGCTAAACTTTCGTTCCGTCAGGATTTCAGGGACAGTCGGGCCTCGATCGTCCCTTTGCTCGTGCAGGCAGCCGCTTTCACGCCCACGCAAGTTGCTGCTCCGGCGAAACCCGACAAACGCAGAATACCGGTAAGTACGGGAACCGCACCCCACATTGCTTGCCGACCGATCGCCACGAAACCCAACCTAGCGATTACGCTGTAGGGTTCAAGGATTGTCCCCGATCCAGCTCCTCGAAAAACTCTGATTCAACGTATGCTATCAATGACAAGACTTCGTAAGCCTATGTTCGCACGGTCAATCGTGATCCTGTTGGCAGGTTTACTGCTTCAATCGATTCCCGGCGTTTCGTTGCAAGCCGCTGACCGCCCCAACGTCGTGCTTTTTATCGCCGACGACGTGAGTTGGAATGATTACGGTTGCTATGGAAATGCGGCAGCTCGCACCCCCAATATCGACGCCCTCGCCGAAAGTGGCATTCGGTTTGACCAAGCCTACTTGACCGCCAGCAGCTGCAGCCCTTCGCGAAGCAGCATCATTACCGGACGTTACCCGCACAACACCGGGCGTGCCGCAGAATTGCATCAGCCGATTTCGGTTCACTTGCCGTGGTTCCCACAATTGCTTCGCGAGCATGGCTACTACACCGCGATTTCGGGTAAGCATCACATGAAGACGACGGCGCCGACGGACGAGCATCCACAGCGTCCGGATCCGTTCGATCATGTTGATGGTGGGAAAGCCCCGGGCGATACCTCCGGTTCGGCCAATTGGCTCTCGGTGACTCAAGAGCGCCCAAAAGACAAGCCGTTCTTTTTTTGGTTCGCCTCCTATGACGCCCATCGTGGTTGGGATGCGGACAAACAATGGGACGAGGAACTCTATGGGCCGATGCATCGCGCCGAAGACGTAATCGTCCCGCCATTTCTTTCCGACGACCCAGAAACTCGCGCCGACCTTGCGTCCTACTACAACGAAGTGACTCGGTTCGACCATCGCATCGGAGTCGTCGCTGAGGAACTGCGGAGCCAAGGGGTTTTCGATAACACGTTAATTTTGATACTCGCCGACAATGGCAGGCCTTTCCCACGCGCGAAAACTCGTTTGCATGATTCCGGAATGAAGACCGCGTTGGTCGCGTCTTGGCCAAACGGTTTGAAATGGAGCGGTCAGTCGGACCAACTTGTCAGCGTTATCGACATCGCGCCGACGGCGTTGAAGCTTGCCGGTTGTGAGATTCCCGAAACGGTTCAAGGTGTTTCAATGCAACCACTTTTTGAATCCCAATCCAACTCGATCCGAAAGTACGCATTCTCGGAACATAACTGGCACGATTACGAAGCTTGGGGACGGAGCGTACGAGATGGTGAGTATCTTTTTCTTGTTAACGAACGGGTCGATTTACCGTGGCAAGGCCCTGCCGATTCGGTCCGCAGTCCGTCGCACCAGCAATTGCGAAGCCTGCGCGAGCAAGGAGAACTCACCGAAGCCCAGGCGGATGTTTTTCTTTCGCCACGCCCTACGGTCGCGCTCTACCACACCGCTTCGGATCCGCAGCAATTGAACAACTTGGTCGGTAACGATCGTTTCGCCGATGTCGAAGAACGTTTGGCCGGCGTACTCGAGACCTGGATGGATGAAACCGGTGACAGCGAGCCCGGGAAACTTTATCCGGACACGTTTGATCGTGAGACCGGAAGTCGTTTGAAGCCGGAGCAGATCGACATCGTCGGTGCGTTCTCGCCGGGACGGGACCGAAATGCCGATCAGATTAACGCACCCGGCCCGCGTTAGGGAGTTGTGGGGCAGCCGAAAGCAGACGTGTTGCGATCGTGGGTGCGAATCTCTCGATTGATTCCCGATTGATTCCCGTCTGCTTCATTGCCAGCGGTCCGAAAGCCTGCCACAATCCGCCTCTCGCCTCCATCGACTTCGCTCTCATTGGGACAAACACACCAGAATGATAGGAATTCTAATTCCTCTGCTTTTGATATTTCTCGCTTGCTTAATCATCTGGCGTGCTTGCGATGGATTTGAAGTCGCATCGGATTACATCGGCCGAAATCTCTCTGAAGGTGTTCGTGGTGGCACGATCAACGCAATTTCAAGCTCGATTCCTGAGCTGTTTACGACGCTGATCGCCCTGTTCGTTTTGGCCGACCGCGATGGATTTGCGGTCGGAATTGGTACGACCGCCGGGAGTGCGTTATTCAACGGGATGATTATCCCGGCGACATGTATTCTGGCAGTCATCGGGACCGTACTCGCGGGCGTCAAAGTCAAGTCCGTTGACGTTTCTCGCAAAGTGATTCTCCGCGATGGGGTTGCGTTGATCGTTTGCGAGTTTGTCTTAATCTTGCTGATCAATGGCGAAAAGCTCTATTGGTGGCAAGGCCTGATCATGATGGCGATGTACGCGACCTATTTGATCTTCATGATCCGGTCGATGCGTTCGTCACAGCGGCGGGCCGCCGAACAGGCTACGAACGAACTCGCGACATCGGGGCTGGCAACTGCCGGTCAAGTTGCTCCGATCGATTCCATTGATGTGACCGAGAACACCTCCGCAGACACCGATCAGGCCAGCGGTTTCGGTACATTGTTCTACTGGTTATCAGGTGGGCCGCTGTTGGATTTAGAATCCATGTTTGTGACCGACAAGCAGCGGCAAGAAATCAAAGACGAAACATGGAACGGTTGGCCGTTGTTGATCGTGTCTACGACCGTAATCGCGGCCGCATGTTGGTTTCTCGTCAAAGCGTGCGAGTGGTTAGGTACCGGCAACGATGTTCATCCGTCGTACACCCTTCTGGGCTACGAATTTGTCGGGCTGGGCATTCCGGCAATGTTTGTTGCCGTGATTTTTGCGTCGATGGCAACCAGTGTTCCCGATACCGTGATGTCGGTACGCGATGCGCTCGACGGTGATTATGACGATGCGGTTGCCAACGCACTCGGCAGCAACATCTTCGACATCTGTTTCGCGCTCGGTTTCCCCATGTTCTTGTTCACCTTGGTACATGGGCCGATCGAGATGTCACCCGAAGTTGCCCAGCAGAGTGGTGAGTTGAGATTGCTTCTGCTTGTGCTGACGATCGTCGGGTTCTTTGTTTACTTCTTCGGAAAGAAGCACGTCAGTCCGGTCGGAATCGAGTTCGTCGAAATGCGCCGAGGCAAAGCGTTCAGTTTGCTGGCGATCTATTTGGTGTTTGTGATTTACATCATCGGACGCTCAGTCGACGCACCGCTAGCCAATTCGATCGCGGCGATGTTGCAGCGTTTCCTGGTTTTGCTGCCCGCGTTCACTTAATGCTGCGTGCAGGCAAAAGCGGCATGGGCGAGGGTGCAACCATTGGGCACTCTTGTGCCATAACCCTGGCTAACGCCATGCGGCTGATTCGGAAAGCAAATTGAGAAGCTGTGGTCCTTTCAGCCGACGAGCGTTAGCTCCGGTTATTGCATTCCAACCGTGGCTAACGCCATGGGGCTGACCGTTAGGTACGAGCCGAACGTGCTCGCATCTGGCCTGCAATCCTGAAATCAGGATTTGACAGTACGGTAGGCTGAATTAAGCCGACTTGGATTTCGTGCTTACCGATTCCATGGCTTCGGTTCCACGAAGCAATTTGGTGAATTCGTCGACACCGTCTTGCTCCTCTTCGAGGATGTTTTCCAAAAAGACGACCAATGCGCGGTCACCTTCGGCGAGTTCGAGAGCTTTGGTGTACATCTCCACCGCTTTCGATTCGAACTCCAAGCTGTTCTTCAAGATTTCCTGAAGGTCGCGTGTTTGCTTGATTTCGTTGCGGGTGACGACGGGGACGCCGCCGAGTGCCGAGATTTTTTCGCCAACGCGTTTCGCGTGATCGAACGACTCTTCAGCGTTTTCGATAAAGGTCTTGGCGTAAACCTCACGCCAGACACCTTCGATCAAAAAGCTCGCCTGAGAGTACTGCGCGACGCCCGTCCATTCGTGCTTCAGGCATTCATTCATGTGATCGATGACTGGTTGGTAATCCATCTATAATCTCCGTGAGAGTTGTTTCATCAGTGGGGTGACTATCGAAACATAGCGCCGCTACCCGCTTACCGGCAAGCGGTATTGATCGGTCAATACATGGGTTTTTCCAAAATTATTCGTCAATGATGACTTGTTGAGAACCGTTCAAAAGACTAGCCCTCCGAACACCCGTATTTACTGCAAGTGCTTCTCAATTAATCCGAATTTCCGCAATGGACCATGCACCCGCGTTGGTGGTTTGCTTGACCACCGTTTCAGATGAAAAACAAGCTGAGGCACTCGCCCGAACGCTACTCCAAGAACGGGTCGCCGCATGCGTCCAAGTCGATGCCCCGATCCGAAGCTTTTACTGCTGGGACGGCAAAGATTGTGTCGATCGTGAATTGCGTTTGGTGATCAAGACCACTCGCGAGCGAGCCACGGCTTTGCAACAAACCATCCTTAGGTGTCATCCCTACGATCAACCACAGGTCGTGATACTTGACTGTAGCGGCGCTGACCCAGGATACGCGCATTGGGTTGGTGAAAACACGACGGAAGATTAGACGGTGCTCGAGCGTCCAGTGCATGCACCACCTTGAATCTTCGGGGGTGTCTCATCCGTCGATGGGCTTTCGTCTGGTTATTGTGCCCCAACCGCGGCTGACGCCATGCGGCTAATACGGAAAGCAAATTGAGAACCTGTGATCGATCAGCCGACGAGCGTTAGCTCCGGTTATTGCAGCCCAACCGCGGCTAACGCGATGCGGCTAATCCTGACTTCAAATGTTGACGAAGCACTCGACCCAATTCTGGAGTTCGATCATCTGACGCCGCTCCGTCGTGGTCGCTATTCCAGTCCTTCGATGCCCGGTGGTGGGATCATTCCGCCGCCGATTCCGCCAAGTGTTCTGGCAAAGAAACGTGGTTCGATCTGGAAGCCAAAACTAACGTTATCGCGGCCACGGTCGACGTTGACGTTCAGTCGTAGCAATAGCGATTCACCGATGCGGGTCAGGCCAAAGTTTTGCCCTACGTATCCGGTGTTGCCGAAGTCATAGGTCGTGCCGCCGGAAACGATCCACTTTTCGTTCACGCGGTAGTCAAAGTTCGATCGAAACACCGTGCTACTGATCGGACCTTCCATCGACATCATGCCAACATACCAGTCACTGACCCCGGGCCGACTACTTCGGATTCCGGCGCTAAGTGAGCGCAATCCGTCTGGAAAGAAATCGAGATACCCATCGCTGACCAGCGACAGTCGGTCGCCGATGTGATAGCGAAAGTCGTACATGGTCGGACCAAGCGTTTCGCCAAAGTTGTCACGGTCTTGTCGGGGGAACAGGACCGTCTCGATATCAAGTTGCAAGATATCGACGATACGATCTTGGCCGGGTAATCCACGCTTGGTTTGGAAGCGTTGGTTGAGTCCCAATCGGATTTGTTGCAAGTCATCGGCGACCACATCGCTCGGGCTGGTCATCCATCGCTGGATACCTTGACGGTAGGCGTAGCTGCGCGGATCGAATGGGTCTGGCAAAACACCCCCGAAGGTCGTTCCGATGAAGCGACGGCGGAATTGTTCTTGCGCGTCGTCGTCCAGCGGGTCATAGTAAGGCAGTTCATCCAAGTCGGTATTGCTGTCCGCGTACCAGTATTCCGCTCGCCAATCCATTTTATGAGCCAGCCCACGCATGTTTAGCAGTGTGCTTTGGATCGTCGGATCGACGCGAACCATGGGTAAATTCATTTGGATACCCGATTGACCGAGCAATCGAGTCAGCGAGTCACCGTCGGCCGCTTCGCCGTAATGGGCCGCTTCAAAGGAGGCAACCGGCCGAATTCCGAACGGCCCCAGATTTAGATCCAACGCCAATTCCTGGCGGGTCGAAGCGACAACACCTTGGCTTTGAATTTCACCGGGAAGCGGAAAGTGATTGGCTTGCTCGGTGGGATCGATCGGATCGTCGGCGACGTTCAATCGCGAGTACGACGCGTGGTTGTGCATCTGCCACGTCAGGCGATCCGACAACAATGATCCACCAAACAGGTAATGATTGAATTCGGGCAGGCGTTCGGTCTTTTGATAAAAGTCGTTGACTTGCGGTGTTACCGAAAGCTCAAACAACTGATTGTAGTAGTACTTTTGCAACCGTAACTCGGTCGTGTGATCAGGGTCCTGGTCCCATTCGCTTTCAAGATACTGTTCCAGGAAGTTGCGATCGCTCAGCCATCCGAGTTGAGCCGACCATTCCCAGCCCGAGGCGAGAGTTTGGCGGTGCCGCAAGAGGGCTCGCCCACGAAACGTTTCTTCCGGGGTGACTTCCAATCGACCCCGTCCCAATCGATCCACGCCGTCATCGTCGATGGCCCAGGCGTCGAAGATGCCTTTGGAACGCCCCGGGACTCCGAACATTCCCGGAACGTCGTATTTGAAGTTGGTCCCTAATGCCGGGCCTCGATCACTCATGTAGTCGGTGGAGAATTCCCAGTCGACGCCTTCGGGAATATTTTCGATCCCCAGAAGCTGAAAGACATCCCAGTCCAGCAACACTTGCGAACCAAAGTTCTGGTCATTCCGAACTTTGATTCCTTTGATATAGAACACCGGCCTTTCCAAACTGGTCGCAAACCGAGGCCAGTAAAACACCGGGACGCCGCCGAGAAACACAAAGCTGTTTCGGCTGCGAACGAATGGGTCGGTATCGGCGACCAGTTGATTGGTGTCTTGGTCGTAGACGCTACGTGTTCGCTCAAAAAAATCCAGTCGTTCGCTTTGCAGCCAGTACCGTGGCACACCAAGACGGCTGCTCGTGACTGCCGCGTCAAACGCTCGAAAGTTGCCGCGCGATACCTGTTGCAATACCTCTGCCTTCAAGCGAACGACGCCTTGGTATTCTGGAACCGTCGAGATCGCTTCGGCATCCAATACCATGCCGGTCTCTTGCACGATGTTGTAGTACATCGCTTCGGCATAGATCAAACTGTCGCCGGCACGGAAAACGATATCGCCTTCGATGTAGAGTTCGCCGTCACCAGAATTAAGGTCAGCGGTGCCGTTGATCACGTCGGTCATGTTTGGCAACCATGCGACGAAACGGTCCGCCGAGATCGTCACCGTGCCAAAGTTCAGCATCCGTCCATCGTCGAATTGGGCCGCAACGTCTCGCACCGTCAAAACGACTCCGCCGCGTCCGATCGCAATGGTGTCGTTGGTTTCCGGGCGGATGATCGTGTCGACCCGTGGTGGTGAGGATGGATGGCGTGCTGAGACGCCGAGTCCTTTGGTTCCGCCACCGAACAGAAACTGGCTGCCCCCGGGATCGGCAATCGTCTCTGTTGGGCTCGAATAGCGAGTCGTCGGAAAATCATAAACTTGCCCCGTCATTGGTACTCCGCTCGGACTGGTCAGTTCGAGTGAATCCAGCGATGGTGTGGCGTTGCGATGGACCGTGGGGTCGGGGACCGGCAAAAGATTTGCAGCGGCACCGCCAGCAGATGGGACTCCTGCGCCGTGAACGGTCGTTTGTGGAAGCGTGTGCTGGGCGGGGACCGCTTCTGATCGGCGACTACCGTCCGAAGTAAACGGCGTCTGGACGACTGGACCGCCCATCGGTGTCGGCACGTCGGCCTGGGAATGTGAAGGAACCTGTGTCGCAGACCCGATCCGTCGTGGGGAAGCGAGCGCGGTAGTGGAGCCTGCTTGGCGGAGGTATTCCATCAAGAACGGACGCCGCGAAGGCTTGGCACGGTATTGTTCCGCTTGCATCATCGGTTCATCATCGGACATTAGCGTCGCGACCATCGGTGTCGTCCCGGACGTCGAGTCCTCTGATCCTTCGATGACGAGACGATTGCGGACTCGGCCCCGTGGACCGTCGGTCACCACGAGCACTTTGTCGGCTTTGATAACCTTCCCTTCAAAGGTCAATTGGCAATCGCCGGTTGCCAGCGAAATCTGTGTGTTGCCTTCGTTCCAGCGATGGATCGTGCGTGAGGACAAACCGATGTCGCCCTGGATTCTTTGGGCGGAGGCTTGACGCTTTACTGGCGAACTCCCACTGGACGTTGTGGCGGAGGGACCATGCTTGGATGCGACACTCGCAGCGGATGTTTTGGGTGTTCGCTGGACGGCGAAGCGATTCTCACTCGCCCGAAGTCCCGTCGATTCTGGTCCGACAGCGATTGCGACGAGGGGAACGGCAAGAACCAACCCGATCAATAGGGCCGCCGATCGAGCGGAAGCGGTTTGTCGAGGCCGTTGAGATGCCCTCTTATCGGGCGCGCCAACCAATCGCTGCGTGTGCGGATCAATAGGCACACGATCAGCGCAGGACGTCGTACCTCGGCTCGCGAGAGTCCGAGGACGCGAATCGGCGATGGCTTCCTTGCCGGCCAAAAGCGTTTCAATCTAGGCGTGGGACGATCTAACATGACATCGGCGCGTACGTTCGCCGACTTCTGTGGCGATCCTACGAAGTCGAACGCCTCGATCACAAGCGGAAAACGAGTGAAGAACCGTCCAGGTGGTTGCTAGCATTGGAGATCTGTTTGATGACGCCGGTTGTTATTCATCGACGTGGGGCTCGCGGGCCTTGGATTTCGAGACGGTGAGAGCTGAAACGAACCTTACGACCACGGTTTGGCTCTTTGGGGGAACGCGGGGCCGATCCCAAAACCGATGTCTACCAATCGTCCAGTCGGCGGGACTTGCCGCAGAACTTATTTTCGCCGTGATTCACCGGAAGGTGCTTCGTTCCAACTTGATTTTAGAATTAACCGCATGGCGTTAGCCACGGTTTTGGTGCAATCATCGTTGCGAACGCCCGTCGGCTGAGGACTCGAATTCGTATTTTCAAATGGAATTTAGCACTAGGTTTCTGAGACCAATCAAAGGGCGTTGAAGTTTTAAATGACAAGTAAATCAAGCATGATTGCTGAGATGATTCCGACCGGCGAGGCGACGGCAATCCTTCCGACGGGCAAGACGTCACCGATCACCGTGATCGGAACCGAGTCGATTCGCGGTACTTTTGATGACCTTTGTCTTCAGCAAGCGTTGAACTCACGACTCGCGCCGGGCGTAACCGAGTTGGTGCTCAATCCCGATGCGCACTGCGGATACGGTGCACCGGTGGGGTGCGTGATGGTATCTCCGACGCACATTTATCCGGGACCGGTGGGCGTGGACATCAAGTGCTCGATGAGCTTGCTTCAATTGGATCTGCCCTCTGATGCGGTCGATGATCGTCGGACTCGGCGAGCATTGATCGATGCGATCTGCGAGCGGACGCCGACCGGAGCGGGAAAAGGACAACGAAACGTGTCGAAAGCTCGCAAGGTCGAGGTCGACTTGGGGGAGCGTGTTGTGACTGAAGGGGCGAGCGAACGGGTCTGCCAAGATCTAGGAATTCCGCCGCACTGGGCGTCACGTTGTGAAGACGCATTTCACGGCGGGTTTCGCGAAAGTTCGGACGGACTGCGTGATCGGCTCGGGCGACTTCGTGGGCAGCGTCAGCTCAGACAATTCGAGAACAAGATCAGCCAACTGGGATCCTACGGTGGTGGAAATCACTTCGGCGAATGTGAAGTCGTCGAAATCGATGAAAATGATCGCGCGCGTTCGGTTGCCGAGACGTTCGGGTTGGTCGACGGTCAAGTGGCATTCCTCTCGCACTGCGGTTCGCGTGGGTTGGGGCACCAGTTGGCGAGTGGGCAATTCAGTTCGTTGCAAGCAAAGTTCCATCAATGGGGGATTCCGTTACCAGGAGGCGACCGGCAATTGGTATATGCGCCTTTGGGTAGCCCGGAGGCGAATGCCTATCTGGATGACATGGCATTGGCAGCGAACTTTGCGACGGTCAATCACCTGCTGATCAACGCGCTTGTATTGGAAGCATTTCAAGAAGTGATTCCTGGGACGCAGGGGCAGTTGGTTTACTTCATCAGCCACAACATTGCACGTCAGGAAGTCGTCGGTAATGTGAAGTCATGGGTGCATCGGAAAGGTGCGACGCGGGCGATACCCGGCGGGCATCATGCGTTGCAGGGAACCCCGTTTGAGCAAACTGGGCATCCGATTTTGCTACCGGGCAATCCGCGTGACGGATCGGCCGTGATGGTGGCTGACGCAGGTGCCGAAAAGTCTTGCTTTAGTGTCAACCATGGTGCCGGTCGGGTACTTGGTCGCAAGCGTGCCCAGCGCGAGCTTGATCAGACGGCCATTGATCGGGAATTTGATGAGCACGACATCTTGAGTAATTGTCGCCGTTATCCGAGGGACGAAGCGCCGGCGGCGTACAAGGATTTTGATGAGGTGCTAAAGAGCGTCAAGCAAGCCGGGTTGGCCAGTGAAGTCGCCCGGCTAAAGGCCCGTTTCGTCATCAAAGATGCAAGCAAAGCGGACGACTAATCCGTAAGGTGCCACCCACCAATTAGAGATCGTAAGGTGCCCGAGATCGTAAGGTGCCACCCACCTATTAGCGATCGGTTGATTGGTGGATGCGTGGACGGATCGGTGACCGACACAGATTGACTGTGAAACGTCTCTGGC
>NZ_VSZO01000044.1 GCF_008312935.1 Roseiconus lacunae
GCCGCCACGTTTCATCTGGAATGGCGTCAAATGGACGTTGATAATACGTACTGATGTATCGAAACGCTTCAATGTTGCGGAGTAAAAGCCAAAAAGGCCCGCAGTGGGTGGGACGAATTCCAAATCGGTTAGCTTGATCTTCGATGCGAAGGCAAACCGTTCGCCGGCGTAGCGACCGTTGTGTCCGGCGGAGTGGAAATGCGGGTGCGTTTCAGCAAGGCGGTCGCGGAGAAACCGTTCCGATTGCACCGTTGTCTCTTGGAAGCAAATGACGTCGGGGGCAGCGGTCTCGAGTGCATTAAGCACTTGATCGCCGCGTCGGTTGCCCCAGTTCAAATTGTACGTCGCAATACGGATCGAATCGGCACTTGCATTGGTAGCAAGTGTCAATGCGAAGGTCAGCAATGATGCGAGCTTCTTCATTTCTGTCGGCGAACGTTGGTGATAACGGGGTCGCGGCCAAACATCGTGAACTCAGGAA
>NZ_VSZO01000045.1 GCF_008312935.1 Roseiconus lacunae
ACCAACGAACGTGAAGTAGCGCGACGAACGTTGGCGATCACGCGGTCGCCGCGAAAGATCAACCACTTCAATAAATGCAACTCGGCGACTCGTCGTGCATCGCGTTGTTACGCCAATGCCGGATGCCAGAATGCGTCCAAATCAAGAAGTGCATCAACAGAGCCACCATCGTTGGTCCAGGATCCTACCAAATCACGTTGGCTATCGCCCTCGTACCATCTTAACGAGACGAGCCGAGTCGCATTCGAGTACACAGACGACAGCGAAACAAGGTCATCGGGTGAAGTATGCAGTTCGCAAGTGGGGACGAATCCCCGAAGGGCCTCTGTGAGACTTGCGAAGCGATCCGCGAGTTGTTGGTGCACGACGGAAAGAAGTGGATAACCGTCGTATCGATCAGCAACAAAAAGTGGACCGCCACCGTCAGCAAACGCGTGCAACACAAGCCCAAATTGCTCATCAACCGGTCCATATGGCCAATCTTGAAGTTCGATTGAGTCGTAGGTTCGAACCAATCCTATTGGAGTGCCATCTCGTGCGATTCGGCTAAAAAGTTGGCACGCCGGACAAATGCCGCGATCGGTCGATGCGACGAATCGATTGTCACAGCGAGGACAGCAGCGTTCATATCCCTCGTCGGTCATTCAATTCCTGGCGTAACGG
>NZ_VSZO01000046.1 GCF_008312935.1 Roseiconus lacunae
ATGTTGACGCCCCATGCCATTCAAACGATTGCTACAATGATTCTGGCCCGTCCAACTTCCAGCCGGCGGCAAACGTAGCCTGACGAACCATGTGATGAACGGGAGTCGCGGGCGCTGTTGTTTCCTCAGTTCACGATTTTTGGCCGCGACCCCGTTATCACCAACGTTCGCTGGATAAAACACCCATGGTCATATTGATGCGCAACTGGCTATCCGTTTCATTGATTCTTCTTGCATCGTTCTCTCGGGCGGACTCTCCCGTGCGAGTTGACGGAACGTCCCACATGGCCGACGTCAGCAGGGCATTGATCACCGCTGCCGAAAACACAAACTACTTGATCACGGTGGAGAACGAAGAGTCCGGAAGTGGAGGCGGATTCAAGCGATTCTCGCTGGGGCTCTCGGACATCAATAAATCCGCTCGCCCCATAAAGGACAGAGAGCGGAAAGAATGTACCGACCGCAAAATCGACTTTGTGGAGGTCGTTGTCGGTCACAGCCGAGATCAAAGCGAGTCACTACGGTTGTTTGTGAACTCGGAGTCGCTACGACGAGAATCCGTCCGCAACTTTCTGGGTTATTGCCTTTCTGACAACGCTCAAGCGTTGGTCGCATCACACGGAAAGCGGCTGTCGGTAGAGGAGTTGAACACTTCGAGAGCAACACTACGTATTGCGATTGCCGCCGCAAAACAAAACCCGGAGGGCAGCGAACCATCCGATCCACCGAAGGACCGGGCGTCGCGTTCCGACAATGGAGACTCAACCGCCGGTCCTCGGTGATCGGCACCGTTACGCCAGGAATTGAATGACCGACGAGGGATATGAACGCTGCTGTCCTCGCTGTGACAATCGATTCGTCGCATCGACCGATCGCGGCATT
>NZ_VSZO01000047.1 GCF_008312935.1 Roseiconus lacunae
CGAACCATGTGGTGAACGGGAGTCGCGGGCGCTGTTGTTTCCTCAGTTCACGATTTTTGGCCGCGACCCCGTTATCACCAACGTTCGTCGTGCTAAGTCACGTTCGTTGGTTCATTCACCTTCGCCAGCGGATCAGATCCGACGCCTGTCGTTGTGGCTGGAACATGGCCCATCGCTTCGTGACGCGACCTCTGTTTCCTGTTGATCGCACTTGATGTCGCGGTTTGATAGATCATCTTTTCCAATCGGATGATGGCTTGGTTGTTCGCAACGCATGTAACTTTCGTCGTGCCGGATGCCTCACGTAGGGGCCCATTGATTGGCAACGGAACAGTAGTCGCCTGTTGATCGTACCTGATGTTGCGGTTTGGTTGTCACTCCTGGCTTACCGTATTGATTCACGTACCGGCCCATCCATTGGCCACGGAACCTCTGTCGCCAGTTGATCGTATTGGTGATCACGGTTTGATATCGGAATCCCGCTTGACATTGACACCCATCACCATGCAAGGATTGCTACAATAGATTACGACCGTCCAACTTCTAGCCGGCGGCAATCGTAGCCTGACGAACCATGTGATGAACGGGAGTCGCGCACGCTGCTGTTTCCTGAGTTTACGATGTTTGGCCGCGACCCCGTTATCACCAACGTTCCGCCAATCCTCGACCAACTTCTGCTACTGATATGCTATCTTCTACGCATCATCGTTGGATGATTTCTGGCGTTTTTGGATGCGCGTTGATTGCAGGCGGATGCGTTAGATCAACGCCAGACACATCAGCTGATTTCGAATCTTTCAAGGAAGTGTTTGCCGCGTACAATGCTGCCTCGGAAGCAGCTGTTGCCGCGGCGAAAGCATTGCCAGATGCATCGCGGAATGAACGCAATGCCAAGTCGCTTCAAGTTCATTACGCAATGCTGACCCCGGCGCTGGACGAATTTGTTACTCGAACGCATGATATCGACCCGGCACTCGAAGCAGATGTACTGCGGTGGCACAAGCTCGTTTCCGAATTGAATAAACTGCTTTCGCAGATCGTCGATTCCGAGGACTATAATGGGCTAGACGATGAACGATCGCGCGTGAATCAATTGCTGGTTTCGGAAGAAGCTGTGAGCGGAAGAATCGCTCAGCATTTCTCTGAATATTCAGGTCTATTGCGTTAGGCGGAACCATGCCGTGCACGCGAAGGACGGGAGTCGACGGTTTTGAAGTGGTAAGTTTTTCGCCCGTCCTCGGTGACGGCCGGCGTTATCCGAATTCAGAATTCACATGGCAATTGCTGGCAACGAGTACCAATTCCGACGTTCATTCAAGCAGAAATGGAAGTGGCCGACGTTGTCGTTTACTGAACAGGGAACCCGTTTGAAGATAGGAACTGTTTGCGATTTACTCTACGAGATTTCGCCCCAGCACGCAGCGATGCTGCTTTGGAAGAACGGCGGCGTTCCCGGATCAAGTTGGTACGAAAACAAGGATGTGTGTATCGAAGTCCATCGCTTTCTCGGAATTCAAACCGGCGAATTTTGGGAACTTACTGATACTATCCTGCGATACCGCGACTTCCTTCCCAGATTCTCCATTCCCGTCGCTCTAGTGGAAGAACCATTGGGCGATACGGCTTTCTTGCTGAACTTCCCTGGACGCGACGAACGACTTTGGCTTTACACATGGAATCACGAAACAATCCCGGAGGATCCGGATGATCCTACACGACTTCATGAGGTCGCTCCGACACTCAAAAAGTTCGTCGACAAGTTGCGCGCGACACACCGTGGATCTAGAACGGAGTTTGTCGGATAACAATCGGATGCACGACGAGTCGCCGAGTCGTGGTTATTGAAGTGGAGGATCGCTCGCGGCGACCGCGTGATCCGTGACGACTATGAAGTCCGAGTTGTGCAAGTGGCGGGGCCGCCGTTTTGTTGGTTTT
>NZ_VSZO01000048.1 GCF_008312935.1 Roseiconus lacunae
CGCGACGGTCATCCAACTCTTCTGGTCAAGTCACTAAGAAAGGGCACCAACCACAGTCCTCCAAACAGAAACAAAAGTCAGCTTCGACCAAGTCGAAGCCGAGGAGCCGGACGAAGCCCAAGCGGTCGGGAAAGCGAGTATCGCGTAACTGATGCAAACAACATCGACGTAACGAATCCGCCCCGTCCGCATGGCCAATCATGAAGCGACAAGGACAACCAGAATCGCTGCCTGGCAACCCATGCATGCTGTCGTAACGAATCGGACCTTATCGCCTTCCCATCCCAAACCACCCGCCAATCACAACACGATCACGAGCTTCGAAGTTGTCTCGACGAGACCCCTCCGAACAGTCGACCAAGGAGAAGACCAACCCGAGTGTGTGAGTGCCGAAACAAGTTGACACCGAACCATCGATCAAGGAACCGTCAGTCACACCTGACGGCAAGCTGGTTCGGACACGTCGCCCTAAAGAATGCACCACACCGCCGGAAGTCAGCTTGCTGCTCACTGACGTCCATCGTCAAAGAAGCCTCCAGGCAAGCACTATCCAACACGGCAAGATGACCCAACTTGGATCGTTGAACCGTGCAAGGACCACTGAGGAAACGCAGTCCGCCGCGCGTGGATCTCAACGAAGTTCAAATGCGTTGACACCTCGAATAGTCGCTTAACCATCATCCTTGTCGCACTGTCACGACAGAGCAACGTTAAGCACTTACCGAACAAGCTCACTCACGAAGACACCGCAAACTAACAATCGATCATGCAATAACAAAACCAACAAAACGGCGGCCCCGCCACTTGCACAACTCGGACTTCATAGTCGTCACGGATCACGCGGTCGCCGCGAGCGATCCTCCACTTCAA
>NZ_VSZO01000049.1 GCF_008312935.1 Roseiconus lacunae
TCGGCCCACCGCATGATGACGCGACCTCTGTTTCCTTTTGATCGCACTTGATGCCACGGTATGGTAAACGTTTCCAACGCCCAACAATCGCCAACAATGGATCATGATCCTGTACGCCCATTGCGTTGTCGCGGTGGAGTCTTCCAATGGCCCCAGCACTCGATCATGCCTATCGATCGGATCTCGCTTGACTCCGGTACCACGGTTCGTACACGCTATCGTGATCCCGCCTCAGACTGATAGACCGTCCCACGTCACTCAAAGATCGCTACAATAAATCACGACCGTCCAGCTTCGCGACGGCGGCAACCGTAAATCGACGAACAATTCGATGCACGTGAGCCGCCGAATTGGGTTCACTGAAGTGGTGAGTCGTTCGCGGCGGCCACGTGATCGTCACCGTTC
>NZ_VSZO01000050.1 GCF_008312935.1 Roseiconus lacunae
CACATGGTTCGTCAGGCTACGTTTGCCGCCGGCTGGAAGTTGGACGGGCCAGAATCATTGTAGCAATCGTTTGAATGGCATGGGGCGTCAACATCAGCCAGAATTACGATGTCAAACCGTGACCACCAATGCGATCAACAGACAACAGAGGTTCCGTAGCCAATGGATTGGCCAGTACGTAAATCAATGCGGTGAAGCAGGAGCGACAACAAAACCGCAACATCAGCTGCGATCAACAGGCGACTACTGTTCCGTCGCCAATCGATGGGCCACTATGCGAGTCACCCGGCACGACGAAAGTGACTTGCGTTGCGAATCACC
>NZ_VSZO01000051.1 GCF_008312935.1 Roseiconus lacunae
CGAACCAAGTGATGAACGGGAGTCGCGGGCGCTGCTGTTTCCTGTGTTCAGGATGTTTGGCCGCGACCCCGTTATCACCAACGTTCGTCGTGCTTGGTTACGATGGTCTGTTCTTCTAGCTTTGAATTCAGCTTAACGCACACGCCAGATATGGTGACCGCGGTCGGCCCATGCTTGTTGACGCGACCTCGATTTCCTGGTGATCGCTCTTGATGTCACGGGTTGATAGATCATCGTCTCCAATCGGATGATGGCTTGGTGATTCGCAACGCAAGTCACTTTCGTCGTGCCGGGTGACTCGCATAGTGGCCCATCGATTGGCGACGGAACAGTAGTCGCCTGTTGATCGCAGCTGATGTTGCGGTTTTGTTGTCGCTCCTGCTTCACCGCATTGATTTACGTACTGGCCAATCCATTGGCTACGGAACCTCTGTTGTCTGTTGATCGCATTGGTGGTCACGGTTTGACATCGTAATTCTGGCTGATGTTGACGCCCCATGCCATTCAAACGATTGCTATAATGATTCTGGCCCGTCCAACTTCCAGCCGGCGGCAAACGTAGCCTGACGAACCATGTGATGAACGGGAGTCGCGGGCGCTGTTGTTTCCTCAGTTCACGATTTTTGGCCGCGACCCCGTTATCACCAACGTTCGCCGCAGTGAAAATACGTGAGCACCAGGATTCCAAAGCACCTTCGCCGTAACGGTGTGACACTGATTGAATTCTTAGTCGTGATTCTCATCATCGCGATTTGCCTCGGTTTGTTGTTGCCCGCAATACAGTCGGCTAGGGCCTCGGCACGCAGGACACAATGCGCAAGTAATTTGCGCGGGCTCAATAAAGAACCATACCTATCTTTCGACCGTTTTCCGTGCCCCGACTCACCCGATGCTTTTGGATACTTTCGCAATCTTGAAATCGAAAATGATCCGTTGGTTTTCAACGCAACACATTCGACAATCGAATGGCTGGAGCATAATGGCGGCCCTGTTATCGTTGATCCGGCATCACCCCCGGATATGAATCCGGAGACGTGGTTCACAACCGCGAATATCAACGCTGGATTGGTACTGCCAATCGTTGATAAATACATTGCTCGCAGTCGCCACATAGGCGATACCGCAAACTACCTATTTCTGGACGGCCACATCGAGATTATCGAGTCGAAGGTAATTGAAGGATGGGCGAAATCAGGTTTCAATTTCACCAAGGCAGGAGCAGGGCTTCCGCCTCACTAGTATCACACAACAATTCTTGCGTTGTCGGCGAACAAAACAATGCACCCAAGTCGCGGAGTCGCCGGCCAAGAAGTGGTGAGCTTTTTGCCGCGACTGGGTGATTGTCAACGTTCGCGTACACGCAAGCGATATTGTGCTGCGTCAAATGATGGTTCATCGCATTATTTGGTGATTCCGATCAGGCTACAATCGATCGAGGGACAGCGGGATTGAATCCTACGTAGATGTTGCTCGAATCTATCGATGGATCATCGGGTTGAGTTCAACGGCGCTGCGGTCGATGTCGAAGTCAATTGATGGATCATCGGGTTGCGGTTATTGGCATGTCGGACAATGCTGGTATCAATCGATGGTTCTCCAGGCTGGAATTCGTGTTGGTAAGTTGAGGTCTGAATCAATCGATGGCTCAACAGGATCCAATTGTCTTTCGTGCTGCAAACGGGTTAGAATTTACGCTTTGAACTCCGCTCCCGGCAAAGCCAAGTGTAAACCGCGAACCAGCGGATGCACGCAAGTCGCCGAGTTGAATTCAATGAAGTGGTTCGTCGTTCGCGGCGACCGCGTGATCCGTACCGTTCGTCGTGCTACTTCACGATCGTTGGTGCATTCACCTTCGAATGCGGATCAGATCCGACGCGTGTCTTTGTGGCTGGAACTGGGCCCATCGCTTCGTGACGCGACCTCTGTTTCCTGTTGATCGCTCTTGAAGTCGCGGTTTGATAGATCATCTTCTCCAATCGGATGATGGCTTGGTGATTCGCAACGCAAGTTACTTTCGCCGTACCGGAAGACTCACGTAGGGGCCCATTAATTGGCAACGGAACATCAGTCGCCTATCGATCGGACCTGATGTTGCGGTTTGGTCGTCGCGCCTGTCCCATCGCATAGACTCACGTACCGACCCATCCAATGACGACGAAACCTCTGTCGCTTGTTGATCGCAATCGTAGTCACGGTTTAACATCGTAATCCCACTTGACAATAAGGCCCATCACCACGCAGCGATTGCAACAATGGTTCTGGCCCGTCCAACTTCTAGCCGGCGGCAAACGTAGCCTGACGAACCATGTGATGAACGGGAGTCGCGGGCGCTGCTGTTTCCTGAGTTCACGATGTTTGGCCACGACCCCGTTATCACCAACGTTCGTCGTGCTACTTTACGTTCGTTGGTTCATTTACCTTCGAACGCGGATCAGATCCGACGCCTGTCGTCGTGACTGAATTCGGGGCCATCGTTTCGTGACGCGACCTCTGTTTCCTGGTGATCGCTCTTGATGTCACGGTTTGATAGATCCTCTTCTCCAATCGGATGATGGCTTGGTGATTCGCAATGCAAGTCACGTTCGTCGTGCCGGAAGGCTCGCGTAGTGGCCCATTACTTGGCAGAGGAACATCAGTCGCCAATTGATCGCACCTGATGTCGCGGATTTGTTGTCACTCCTTCCTCACCGTATTGATTCACGTACCGGCCCATCCATTGGCCACGGAACCACTGTCGCCTGTTGATCGCAATCGTAGTCACGGTTTAACATCGTAATCCCACTTGACAATAAGGCCCATCACCACCCAGCGATTGCTACAATGGTTCTGACCCGTCCAACTTCCAGCCGGCGGCAAACGTAGTCTGACGAACCATGTGATGAACGGGAGTCGCGGGCGCTGCTGATTCCTGAGTTCACGATGTTTGGCCGCGACCCCGTTATCACCAACGTTCGCCGACAGAAATGAAGAAGCTCGCATCATTGCTGATCTTCGCATTG
>NZ_VSZO01000052.1 GCF_008312935.1 Roseiconus lacunae
CGTTCGCCCAATCAAAATGTTGACACGACCCAACGACGGTGGCGGCACGACACTGGTCCTCGCTGACAGCGACGACCTAGCTTCCGTGCCCGAATCGCATCGCGACATCATCACCGATTCCGTTCGGGAAGCGTTCCACGACCCTGCGGCCTACTTTTCTGAAGTTGCATCAAGGGCCGTGATTCCGAACCTAGGAAAGTACTTGGCCAACTTTGTAACTGACGGTCGATGGACTTTGCTGCTCGCAGACACGTACATGATGGACCGAGCGACAACTGCTGCATTCCAATGGTTTCACCCTGCGCAATATCCTTGCATGCTTGGCACACCAACCGCGGACTGTGGCGATAGCCGTTTTGCTTCGTTTTACGATCTCCTATCCATAGCGCATTGGGATTCGATCGGGTTTGCTGGCGGGATCGTTCCCTGCCGCAACCACATTTCGGTCGACGACTACGGGACACCATCGACAAATCCAACATTTCCAGCCGACGCAACGACGGTATTCGGCAACTCATCCTGTGGCGACATGATGGTCTGCAACTCTTCGGGCGATGCCGGTTACTTGTCTCACGAGAATGGTGCGTCGTACGTTGTCGGATCGTTTTCAGAGATGCTAGACTGGATTTTCGGCGAGCTGATTCAGCATCGAACGCCTGAGTTTGACTATTCCCGCTGCTAACGAAAATGGGCGAACCAGACGATGCACGTGAGCCGCCGAG
>NZ_VSZO01000055.1 GCF_008312935.1 Roseiconus lacunae
AGTCACCATATCCGGCTTGTGCGTTGTTCCGAACTCAAAGCTAGAAGAACCAACCAGCGTGACCAAGCACGACGAACGTTGGTGATAACGGGGTCGCGGCCAAACATCCTGAACGCAGGAAACAGCAGCGCCCGCGACTCCCGTTCATCACATGGTTCGTCGATTTACGGTTGCCGCCAGCGAGGTGTTGGACGGTCGTGCTTCATTGTAGCGATGGTTGAATGCCGTGGGGCAATCCATCAGTCTGAAACGGGATCAGCATAGTGTGTGCACCCCCTGGTACCGGAGTCAATCGACAGCCGATCGCTGGGCTGCTATCAAGTGTTGGGGTCAATCGAAGACTCCACCGCGACAACGCAATGGGCGTACAGGGTCACGTTCCATTGTTAGCGATTGCTGGCCGTTGGTAACGTTTACCAAACCGTGGCATCAAAAGCGATCCCCAGGAAACAGAGGTCGCGTCAACAAACAATGGGCCGACTGCAGTCACCATATCCGGCTTGTGCGTTGATCAAAATTGAAAGCTAGAAGAACAGACCATCGTGACCAAGCACGACGAACGTCACGGATCACGCGGTCGCCGCGAGCGATCCTCCACTTCAAAAACCACGACTCGGCGACTCGTCGTGCATCCGATTGTTACCCGCGGTCGTGCCCGTGTGTCGGCGAACACCAGCACGTTAGCATCACAACGCCCGGCGTCTGCGCGTCAGTCGATGTCAAGCTTAACTCTTCGTCGACACCGCCAGCGATGATCCAACGGTAACCCATTCGTTGCGCAGTCAGTATCACGTCAAACACCATTGCAGTCCAGTCAGCGACGTCGTGTCTGATTGTGAATCGAAATTTATGGCCCGTCTTTTGATATGGTTCGATTTCAAGGTCTTGGAAAGTGGCGTCAGCAATAGACTCAAGTTGAGCGGCAATCTTCGCGGTCTTCTGGCGAGTCTTAGCGTCAACGAAAACAGTCCAGAAGCAATCCATGAGATTTGTTTGTCAATTAACTCACTTCAGTCGGGTAACGTTGGTGATAACGGGGTCGCGGCCAAACATCGTGAACTCAGGAAACAGCAGCGCCCGCGACTCCCGTTCATCACATGGTTCGTCAGGCTAC
>NZ_VSZO01000056.1 GCF_008312935.1 Roseiconus lacunae
AACGGTAGGGTTCAGCGGGGCCGCTCGAACGACTCACCACTTCAAAGACGTCAACTCGCGGCCTCCGTTGCAACCCATGGTTCCCCGCGGTTTTGGTAGTACGGTTCAGTTCGGACTATTGTACGCTCGGTATGAAGGCAATGAAATGAGTGAAGACAATCATCGCTTCAACAGCGAGTAGGGTCATGCGTCGAGGTGCCGGGGCGGTCGAACGGACGAGGCCAATGAGCAGCGCAAGTGGGCAGGCGAAAAAGCCTACCGTCCCGAATAACAGACCAAGTTCGATGAAGGGAATCCAATGTTTTGGCCAAATGATGGACCGAATGTCATGGGTCATCCCAAGTCCAGTGAGTGCCACGGCGACAAGGTGCAGGTAGATCGCGGGCCGAAAAATGCGCGAGATGCCGCGCTGAGACTTATCGAACCCGACAGTCGCGGTTGTGCTCTCAGCGGGGTCATACGGATTCAGCGTCAATTCGCGTTCGGTCGTCAGTCGGGGAACG
>NZ_VSZO01000057.1 GCF_008312935.1 Roseiconus lacunae
GATCTGAAGCAACATCGACAGGCGATGAGCTTCTTCTGAGCACGGAACAAAACCATCGATCATCGAAGAACCGTTAGCGATTCTAGAGATCGCAAAGAAATAGTGGGCCACACCACCGGGCGTCGGATGGCATCGCGAACGATTGTGGTCACCGCGTCGGCGCGAGTGACGTAAACACAAATGTAAACCCAACTCGCCGACTGCGGTGCACCACTTTGTTCGTCAGGCTACGATTGCCGCCGGCTAGAAGTTGGACGGTCCAAAACCATTGTTGCAATCGCTTGAATGACATGGGGCGATCTATCTGTCTGGAGTGCGGCCAGGACAATGTGTGCAAACCGTGATACCGGAGTCGGCGGTTTGCCAATCGTCAGGCTGTCATTGACTGTTGGGCCAATCGAAGACTCCACCGCTACAGAGCAATGGGCGTATAGGATCACGAACGGACGTTGGTGATTATTGGGTGTTAGAAGCGTTTACCGAACCGCGACATCAGGTGCGATCAATAGGCGACTAATGTCACGTTGCCAATCAATGGGCACCTACGCGAGTCATCCGGCACGACGAAAGTGACTTCATTTGCGAAATACCAAAGCCATCATCCGGTTGGAGAAGATGATATATCAACCCGTGACATCAAGAGCGATTACGAGGAAACGGAGGTCGCGTCACGAAGCGATGGGCCCGACTTCAGTCGCGACGACAGGCGTCGGATCTGATCCGCACTCGAAGGTGAATGAACCAACGAACTTGAAGTAGCACGACGAACGGTGACGATCACGTGGTCGCCGCGGTTGACGAACCACTCCAACAACCTCAACGCGGCGACTCACGTGCATCGATTGGTTCGTCG
>NZ_VSZO01000058.1 GCF_008312935.1 Roseiconus lacunae
GGATCATGGCTTGGTGATTCGCAATGCAAGTCACGTTCGTCGTGCCGGAAGACTCGCGTAGGGGCCCATTGATTGGCAGAGGAACATCAGTCGCCTATTGATCGCACCTGATGTCGCGGTTTTGTTGTCGCTCCTGCCTCATCGCATTGATTCACGTACCCGTCCATCCATTGGTAACGGAACCTTTGTCGCCTGTTGATCGAATTGGTGGTCACGGTTTGGCATCGTAATCCTGGCTGATGTTGACGCCCCATGTCATTCAAGCGATTGCTACAATGAATTACGACCGTCCAACTTCCAGCCGGCGGCAAACGTAGCCTGACGAACCATGTGATGAACGGGAGTCGCGGGCGCTGCTGTTTCCTGAGTTCA
>NZ_VSZO01000059.1 GCF_008312935.1 Roseiconus lacunae
CGTTCGTCGTGCTACTTCACGATCGTTGGTTCATTCATCTTCGAGGCTGGATCAAAACCGACGCCTGTCGTCGTGACTGGAACATAGCCCATCGCTTCGTGACGCGACCTCTGTTTCCTGTTGACCGCTCTCGATGTCACGGTTCGCTAGATCATCTTCTCCAATCGGATCATGGCTTGGTGATTCGCAATGCAAGTCGCGTTCGTCGTACCGGATGACTTACGTACCGGCCCATCCATTGGCCACGGAACCTCTGTCGCCTGTTGATCGCATTGGTGATCACGGTTTGATATCGGAATCCCGCTTGACATTGAC
>NZ_VSZO01000060.1 GCF_008312935.1 Roseiconus lacunae
GACGAGTCGCCGAGTTGCATTTATTGAAGTGGTTGATCTTTCGCGGCGACCGCGTGATCGCCAACGTTCGTCGCGCTACTTCACGTTCGTTGGTCCATTCATCTTCGAATGCGGATTAGATCCGACGCCTGCGTTGTGGCTGGTACTGGGCCCATTGCTTCGCGACGCGACCTCTGTTTCCTGGTGATCGCTCTTGATGTCACGGGTTGATAGATCATCGTCTCCAATCGGATGATGGCTTGGTGATTTGCAACGCAAGTTACTTTCGTCGTGCCGGATGACTCACGTAGGGGCCCATTGATTGGCAACGTGACATCAGTCGCCTGTTGATCGCACCTGATGTTGCGGTTTGGCTGTCGAACATATCCCATCGCATAGACTCACATACCGGCCCATCCAATACCGACGATACCTCTGTCGCTTGTTGATCGCAATCGTGGTCACGGTTTAACATCGTAATCCCGCTTGACAATAAGGCCCATCACCACGCAGCGATTGCTACAATGGTTCTGGCCC
>NZ_VSZO01000061.1 GCF_008312935.1 Roseiconus lacunae
CGTTCGTCGTGCTTGGTCACGTTCGTTGTTTCTTCTAGCTTTAAGTTCGGATCAACGCACAAGCCGGATAGGATAACCGCAGTCGGCCCATTGCTTGTTGACGTGACCTCTGTTTCCTGTTGATCGCTCCTGATGTCGCGGTTTGGAAAACGTTTCCAACGGCCAACAATCGCCAACGTCGGTTCGTGATCCTATACGCCCATTGCTTCGTTGCGGTGGAGTCTTGGAATCGCCCCAACCCTCCGGAATGATTAATCGATCGGATGTCGCTTGAATTCGGTACCACGGTTCACACACACTATTCTGGTCCCGATCCAGACTGATTGATCGCCCCAGGTCAACCTGCGATCGCTACAATAGATTAGGACCGTCCAACTCCATACCGGCGGCAACCGTAAATCGACGAACCAAGTGATGAACGGGAGTCGCGGGCGCTGCTGTTTCCTGTGTTCAGGATGTTTGGCCGCGACCCCGTTATCACCAACGTTCGTCGTGCT
>NZ_VSZO01000062.1 GCF_008312935.1 Roseiconus lacunae
TTTTGGCTTTTACTCCGCAACATTGAAGCGTTTCGATACATCAGTACGTATTATCAACGTCCATTTGACGCCATTCCAGATGAAACGTGGCGGCAGTGTTCGTGACGCAATGACCGCACTTTCTTCGACTGAAGACAAGCACGCCATCGAGATCGATGCAATTGTCGACGCAATCGATTGTCAGCGTCCGACGATTGTTGTTGGTGACTTTAATAGCATCTCTACTTTCAGGGCACCAAAGCGGCTCGCTGAACTTGGATTGATTGATGCGTACGCTTCGGTGCATGACGACGCGGATAGCCACCCAACTTGGAACTGGCCGACACGTCCGTTGCCTCTTGCACTCCGAATCGACCACATTTTCCACACGCAACACTTCACGACGACAGACGCCGAGATTGTCCGTCGAGTTGGGTCTGACCATTTCCTCGTGGTTGCCACACTCGAATTCGGCGAACCAGACGATACACGTGAGTCGCCGCGTTGAGTTTATTGAAGTGGTGAGTCGTTCGCGGCGACCACGTGATCGTTATCGTTCGTCGTGCTACTTCACGTTCGTTGGTTCATTCACCTTCGAGTGCGGATCAGTTCCGACGCCTGTCGTTGTGGCTGGACTTGGGCCCATTGCTTGTTGACCCAACCTCTGTTTCCTAGTGATCGCTCTTGATGTCACGGTTTGATCGATCATCGTCTCTAATCGGACGATGGCTTGGTGATTCGCAACGCAAGTTACTTTCGCCGTACCGAAAGACTCACGTAGGGGCCCATTAATTGGCAACGGAACATCATTCGCCTATTGATCGCATCTGATGTCGCGGTTTGGCTGTTGCTCCTGGCTCAACCTACTGATTCACATACTGGCCCATCCAATACCGACGATACCTCTGTCGTTCGTTGATCGCTCTTGATGTTACGGTTTGATGTCGGAATTCTGACTGATGTTGACGCTCCGGTCATTCTGGAATTGCTACAATGATTTTGCGCCGTCCAACTTTCAGCCAGCGGCAACCGTAGGCATGACGAACCATGTGATGAACGGGAGTTGCGGCGCAGTTGATTGCTGGGTTCACGATGCTTGGCCGCAACCCCGTTATCACCACCGTTCGCCGATCGGAGGTGATACCGTCACTGCGCCTGTAACGCTAGACGATCTATTTCTTGTCCGCCTCGAATGACTCGCACGATGTCAATCGTCTCGTTGGTGATCAAATAGAGAACAACATAGTTGCCGAAATTGTTCACCAATTTGGCTCTTAGCCCAGCAACATCTGACCGAGACGTCGGTACCGCCCCACCAGCTTCAGGAAAATGACACAGCAGGTCGACTGTCGTTTCAATCGCGTCAAGAAACCTCAGAGCAGCTTCCAGGTTTGACTCGGCGATATGACTTGAGTGGTGCACGATGTCCTCTAGGGCAAGGCGCCTGCGATGTGGAATCTTGCGCGTTCCCATCTAGCTTCTGTGTTGGGCCTTCAGTTGCGAACGCAGAACTTCAACGTCATTCGGATCCCATGGTTCGCTTGGTCCGCTATTCAGGCCTTCAATCGCAAGGGTTTCTATCTCAGCTTGGCGCTCTGAAATCCGTAGGATGTATTGCGATACGAACTCGTTCACGTCCGAATAGCCACTGTTTCTTGCGCGTTCCGCTATCGCCGACATAACGGGGTCGGGCACATTTACGTTGATTGTTGACATTCTCAGCTCCCTGGATGGCCTTTCACTCGTATTCTACACTGCAGGCAAACTTATTCCACCTGCCCAAAGTTTTAATGGTGCGGCGAACCATGCCGTGCACGCGAAGGTCGGGAGTCGTGTTTTATTGAAGTGGTCAGTCTACCGCCCGACCTCGGTGACGGCCACCGTTCGTCGTGCTACTTCACGTTCGTTGGTTCATTCACCTTCGAATACGGATTAGATCCGACGCCTGTCGTCGTGACTGAATTGGGGCCCATTGCTTCGTGACGTCACCTCTGTTTCCTATTGATCGCTCTTAGTGTCACGGTTTGATAGATCATCTTGTCCAAACGGAATTTTGCTTGGTGATTCGCGGCGCAAGTCACTTTCGTCGTACCGGATGACTCACGTAGGGGCCCATTGATTGGCAGCGTGACATCAGTCGCCTATTGATCGCACCTGATGTCGCGGTTTGGTATCGCAATCTCGCTTGACATTGACGCCCATCTTCACGCAGCGATTGCTACAATAGTTTTGGGCCGTCCAACTTCCAGTCGGTGGCAATCGTAGCCTGACGAACAATGTGGTGCACCGCAGTCGGCGAGTTGGGTTTACATTTGAGTTCACGTCACCCGCGCCGACGTGGTGACCACGAAACGTTCGTCGAGCTATGTCACGTTCGTTGGTTCATTCACCTTTGACAGCGGATCAGATCCGACGCCTGTCGTTGTGGCTGGACTTGGGCCCATTGCTTGTTGACGCGACTTCTGTTTCCTATTGATCGCATCTGATGTCACGGTTTCAAAGGCTGCCAAATCGATTGATCCGACCGATACTGCCGGTGTGACGACTGGAGATTTCCCTTGGCGGTTTTGGCTTGATAGACTGTCTTTCAGCGGCGATGGTTCCGACTGTCGCCGATCGTAAGCAACGTGGAACAATGCGATGCACACCGAGCCGCGGAGATGTTGTTGTTGAAGTGGTTGATCGTCCGCCGCGGCCGGGTGATCGCCAGCGTTCGTCGTGCTTGGTCACGATGGTCTGTTCTTCTAGCTTCGAATTCGGCTTAACGCACAAGCCGGATATGGTGACCGCGGTCGGCCCATCGC
>NZ_VSZO01000063.1 GCF_008312935.1 Roseiconus lacunae
GCGACTGATGTTCCTCTGCCAATCAATGGGCCCCTACGCGAGTCTTCCGGCACGACGAACGTGACTTGCATTGCGAATCACCAAGCCATGATCCAATTGGAGAAGATGATCTATCGAACCGTGACATCAAGAGCGGTCACCAGGAAACAGAGGTCGCGTCACGAAGCGATGGGCCCAGTTCCAGCCACAACGACAGGCGTCGGATCTGATCCGCACTCGAAGGTGATGGACCAACGAACGTAAAGTAGCACGACGAACGTTGGTGATAACGGGGTTGCGGCCAAGCATCGTGAACGCAGGAATCAACTGCGCCGCAACTCCCGTTCTTCACATGGTTCGTCGCTTTACGGTTGCCGTCGTGGTGAAGTTGGACGGTCGTGATCTATTGTAGCGATCGCAGGTTGACGTGGGGCGATCGATCAGTCTGGATCGGGACCAGAATTGTGTGTGCGAACCATGGTACCGGAGTCAAGCGAGATCCGATCGAGAGGCTTGATCGAGTGCTGGGGCCATTGGAAGACTCCACCGCGACAACGCAATAGGCGTACAGGATCACGATCCATTATTGGCGATTGTTGGGCGTTGGAAACGTTTACCATACCGTGGCATCAAGTGCGATCAAAAGGAAACAGAGGTCGCGTCATCATGCGGTGGGCCGACTACAGTCACCCTATCCGGCTTGTGCGTCGTTCCAAACTCAAAGCTAGAAGAACCGACCAGCGTGACCAAGCACGACGAACGGCGGCGATCACGCGGCCGCCGCGGGTGATCAACCACTTCAAAAAACGCGACTCGGCGGCTCGTCGTGCATCGCATTGTTACCCCATCCGTCGGTCAAGTCAAAAGCCGCAGGACCGACGCACGTGACGGCCCACCGATTCGCCATGGCCCTTCTTCGGTAGTCGGAGGTGCACAGTACAGGTACACGTCGCCGACCTCATCAACGAGTACGTCCGTTGCACATTCGTCGTCAATTCTGCCAACGGGAAAGTATTGTCGATTGTCCAGAGTGGAGAAATACGCAATACGGTCATGGTCTTCACGGCACGCCATCGGAGTAAGGTCGACTTGAACGCGACCTTTGATCGTCAGTCCGCCGTACTCGGTCAGAAAGCGAGTTGCGGCGACAGTTAGTTCGAAGCCGTCGGGAAGTACACTCGAGTCAAGTGAGATTCTCCGGTTGGGCCTCCAACCCGATTCAATGAGCGTTGCGAGGTCCGCACGTTCGCGAAGGTACCGAATCATCCTGCGTGCGAGATTGACTATGGGAAACTCTCGTTGGGGTAACGGTACGGTTCAGCGGGGCCGCGCGAACGACTCCCCACTTCAAATACGTCAACTCGCGGCCTCCGTTGCAACCGATGGTTCCCCGCCGGTTT
>NZ_VSZO01000064.1 GCF_008312935.1 Roseiconus lacunae
CGTTCCCCGGCTGATCTGCTGAAATGGCTACACGACGCATGTCAAATGCAATCGTCAAACTCGCATCGGTCCTGTTGCTTGCAGCCGTCGTCGTTCTGATCATTCCATTTGCCATCGCTTTGTTAGCTGGCATGGCAATTTACGGCGTGTCGCTCACTGCGATCGTCTGGCTTATTTGGTGTACTCGCGGCGTCGATACCTTGGTCGTGTACTCCAATAGCCCCAACTGGCATGACTACATGGTAGAAACGGTCCTTCCACGCTTGCAGGGGCGCTCAGTCGTCATCAACTGGTCTGAACGTCGCCATTGGAAATGGCACTCGCTACCAGTTGCCGTATTCCGTTTCTTTGGCGGTCAACGCGAATTCAATCCAATGGTCGTTGTGCTTCGACCGTTTAGAATCCCTCGTACATTCAGATTCTGGCAACCGTTTCGTGACTGCAAGCACGGCAACGTTTCATCACTTCACGACGTCGAGAATCGCCTCTACACTTACCTTGATATCAACGCACCCAAAACCGGCGGGGAACCATCGGTTGCAACGGAGGCCGCGAGTTGACGTATTTGAAGTGGGGAGTCGTTCGCGCGGCCCCGCTGAACCGTACCGTT
>NZ_VSZO01000065.1 GCF_008312935.1 Roseiconus lacunae
CTGAGACTTATCGAACCCGACAGTCGCGGTTGTGCTCTCAGCGGGGTCATACGGATTCAGCGTCAATTCGCGTTCGGTCGTCAGTCGGGGAACGCCCCGCGTAACCGGGAACGCGCGAAAGATTCTCAACTTCAAAACGCTCGGCTCGCGTTCTCCGGTTCACGCGATTGTTACCCGCCGGTTCGAGCATAATGAGAAACCGTGGCGAGGCACCCCAATAGTATCGCAAAAATCAACCCAACCAACAGTAGTGCCTTTCCGGCTTTGCTGCCAAGGCATGCGCCAACACCGCCCAGCACCAGGCTTGCAACTAATCCGGCAAGTATCAGCATCAGTCCGACGAATCCATGGCCAAGTGCCTCTGCGAATTGTTCGGTATCGTCGAGAGTAGGGTCTTGCCCAGGTGGGGAGCGCGCGAAGTAGATGAAGGCAATTATGACGATGAGCCCGCAACCTAGCATCGAAGCAGCGAAACCGATGTCACGCTTTGTGTTTGGGGCCGATGTGGCGCGGACGGGTTCCGGCACTGCAGAGGTCCGTTGGTGGGCAGTGGTCGCGGGCGAGTACGGATTAGGATCCATGCATTTCAATCGGGTAACGTTGGTGATAACGGCGTCGCGGCCAAACATCCTGAACTCAGGAAACAGCAGCGCCCGCGACTCCCGTTCATCACACGGTTCGTCGAATTACGGTTGCCGCCAGCGTGGTATTGGACGGTCGTGATTCATTGTAACGATCGCTGACCAGTGTGGGGCGATCCATCAGTCGGGATCGGGATCAGGATAGGGTGTTCAAACCGCGGTACCGGATTCAAGTGAAATCCGATCGAGAGGCATGATCGAGTGTTGGGGTCATTCGGAGACTCCGCCTCTATAAAGAAATGGGCGTACAGGATCACGATCCATTGTTGGCGATTGTTGGCCGTTGGAAACGTTTACCAAACCGCGACATCAGGAGCAATCATCAGGAAACTGAGGTCGCGTCATCATGCGGTGGGCCGACTGCGGTCACCCTATCCGGCTTGTGCATTGTCCCAAGTTCGAAGCCAGAAGAACCAACGAACGTAACCAAGCACGACGAACGTTTCGTGGTCACCACGTCGGCGCGGGTGACGTGAATTCAAATGTAAACCCAACTCGCCGACTGCGGGCGAGTAAACCGGGGTCTCTTTGGTTTAGGTTAGGGTTTGTGTTCACTGTTGACCACTGGTTTCCCATTTGTGGTGTCACAATATTCTAACCGTGCCGCATTGACCTCCGGCCCCTCTCAGATCCGGACGTGCCTCTTTCTAGCATCCGGCTCCCAGCCAACACTGCTCACCGACCGCCAACGCGGGCCATCGCAATCAGATCCGTTATCTTCGGTGGACATGGCAACGGGTAGCGATCGACGAAGTGGTAGAACTGGCGCCAATTGACATAGCTCGCTTGACTCCGACGGCTCAGATGGCGTTTCGCCAAGGCGAGAACCTTGCCGCGATAAGCCATCAGCATCGGCCAGTTGTCATTGACACTGTAATACTGATAGTGACCGCGCAGCTTCGCCCGTAGCGTTTGCCACATCTCTCCAACCGGAGTCGAAAGCTGGCTCTGCAACCAGCGTCGCATATCCAACAACTTCATCCGTAGCTTCTTCGTTGACGTCTTCCTCTTCAGTTTAAAACGGCCTGCACGACTTCGCCCGCAGTAATGGGTGAATCCGAGGAAGTCGAACGTTTCTGGGGCTGTATTGCCAAGACGCTGGAGATCGCGTCTCGCAAAACGTCCAAAACGAATCAACTTTGTTTTCTCCTCGGCGATTGAAAGCGAATAGCGAGCTAAACGTTTTGGCAGCACCGCTTGGTAGCTCCGTGCGTCGCACTCATGCTCGAAACAGCAGATAAAATCATCCGCGAATCGAACCATATAGGCTTCGCCATGCAGCCGTGGCTTCACATCACGCTCGAACCATTTGTCGAGCACGTAATGCAGGTACACGTTTGCAAGTAGTGGAGAGAGAATCGCGCCTTGCGGCACGCCCTCTTCGGTTGCCTCTAGCCGCCCTTCGATCATCACGCCTGCGTTCAGAAAGCGACCGATCAGTTTGAGCATTCTCGGGTCCCCGATGCGTAAACGCAGCAGTTCCAATAAACGCTCGTGACAGACATTGTCGAAGAAACCTTCGACGTCTGCGTCACTGATCCAGTTCACTCGTCGAGTCGCAATCGAATGACCGAGCGCCGCGAGTGCTTGGTGAGGCGATCGTTTGGGCCGGTAGCCGTACGATGTGTCGAGAAAGTCCACTTCGTAGATCCGTTCCAAAATCATCACCATCGCTCGTTGAACGAGCTTGTCTTCCACGCAAGCGATACCGAGCGACCGCGTTTTGCCATTCCCCTTCGGGATCAACTTTCGCAGACTCGGTAATGGTCGATAGCTGCCCTGGTGCAGACGCTGAAGGAGATCCCGAAGGTTTGCTTCAAGGTGCTCCTCGTAATCCTCGACCGTGACGCCATCAACTCCCGGCGTTTTACCGCGTTTCAATCGGCGGAACGCGTACCAAAGCAACTCATAATTGAGAGCGGAGAAAAGGTTATCGAAAACCTCTTCCGGTTGCGATTCCGCTCTACTGGTGATGCGATCCAGTCGCATTAGCACCGACTCTCCGCCACTGCGTGCGGTCGATGTGAGATCTGGATCGCGTTTTGGCCCGACCGCCTTCCCTGCATCGATATTACTCGACTTCGATCCACTTGATTGGCATTCAAGCTTCAGCGGTACTATGCGGTCGTCCGACTCCCTGGGCGTCATTTGTTCTCGTCGCTTATTCCACTCCTCGAAACATACTCGGCTTGCCATGACTGGCTGTCATGGTCAAGCAAAGAACACCAGGGCCTCACTGGTTGCCTACTTGACGTTGTGTGTAGCGCGAATGGGTCGCCGACCCCGGGTCTTCGCTTACAACTCGCCGTTGACGTTGCAAGCGATGTTGCCTTCAGGCATGCACAAACCTTGGGCAGAATCCAACAGTTACCAAATTTCGGGGCTACTTCCATTCATCGCTGCGGGGCCACCCACAGTCGATTCATCCTCACTACCTTTCTGTGTACGCTTCAAGCTACGATTTCAAACACTGTTCTTATACGCAGCCTGCAACACTCGATACTGGGCACGTGGCTAACGCTTACCCAGGCGGGATTCCCACCCGCTAGTCAAGCAGACCTTGCCAGTCCGCACGTGCACCACTTGGTTCGTCAGGCTACGTTTGCCGCCGGCTGGAAGTTCGACGGGCCAGAACCATTGTAGCAATCGCTGCGTGGTGATGGGCCTTATTGTCAAGTGGGATTACGATGTTAAACCGTGACTACGATTGCGATCAACAAGCGACAGAGGTTCCGTCGTCATTGGATGGGCCGGTACGTGAGCCTATGCGATGGGACAGGCGCGACAGCCAAACCGCAACATCAGGTGCGATCAACAGGCGACTGATGTCACGTTGCCAATCAATGGGCCCCTACGTGAGTCATCCGGCACGACGGACGCGATTCGCGTTGCGAATCGCCAAGCCATCATCCGATTGGAGACGATGATCTATCAACCCGTGACATCAAGAGCGATCACCAGGAAACAAAGGTCGCGTTACGACGCGATGGGCCCAAGTCCAGCCACAACGACAGGCGTCGGATTAAATCCGCATTCGAAGGTGAATGAACCAACGAACGTGAAGTAGCACGACGAACGGCGGGGTTCAGCGGGGCCGCGCGAAGGACTTTCCACTTCAAAAACGTCAGCTCGCGGCCTCCGTTGCAACCCATGGTTCTGCCTTCTTCGCGTTAGAGATAGAGCCCCTCAGGTTTCTCCATCATCGAAATCATATTGTCGACGAGTTCCGCGCGGCGCTCAATCCCGGCATCACGAAATAGCCTAGCCAAGCGTGTGCCGAATGAACGTGCCGTCAGGCCGTATCGTTCGCGAAAGGACGTTGTTTCAAGCGCGGCACGGTCTCCAATAGTAATCCACATGAAAACGGCATCGAGAAATTGTCCACGTCGGTGATAATCGTCAACCATTGCAATCGACAATTCGATATCGCGGCTTTCCGCGACACCAGTATCGAGAGTCAGGTCTTGAACGTTCTGCATGAACGGATCGTCGCGAAGAGAATCATCGGGTTCCTTGAGCTTCTGTAGCCACAGGAGCGCTTTGCGGGCCCAATCGGGCCGGAAGGAACCCGGTAGAATGTGATCGGACCAGAAACAACCGTCCCAGAAAGCAAGGGGACAGAGCAGGGATTGGCGCAAGTGAATTGATGCCTGCGATTGCCGCCGCGTCCGCCGAAGCAGATACCCAAGGCCAAAGTGAGCAGCCCCATACTCCGGGAGAAGGTCGACCGCTTTGCGGTAATGTGATTCCGCGTCGTCAAGTTCGTTGGCAGCGATCAGTTGGTCGGCAACGGCACAATTTCGGAATGGCGAGTCAGGATCAAGCATCAGGAGTTGCTTGTGGTCGTCGACGGCAACGACATCGGGAATAGAGACCGTAGGTCGTGGAACGTTCACGGCATCAAATGCCGATTCAAACTCGTATGTAAGCTTTCGGTCTTCGTCGCGGGCAAGTTGGCAACGCCCGGCGGAAGTCAGATCGCCGTGTTCCGGGATCAATGCGTATGCATCATGGCTGCTGTACGCCACCATCGGTGGCCGATCTTCGCATCCAATTGGCCAGTAGAATCCGTGATAGTCACCGTTTCCAGTTGCAGCGAAAGGGAAAAATCCGACAGGCGGGTAAACGATGGAATAGACGGTCGTTCGTGTTGGCGTGCCATCAGGGTAAGAACCACCTTCGACGTTGAGGATGTCATCGTCATAAACGGTGGGCATTTGCATCATGTGTCAAATCTTCAATGGCAGAACGGTGGCGTTCACCGAGGCACGGCGAACGATGTCAATTCAAATTAGATCCGACTCCGTGCCTTCGGTGCAACGCGTTGTTCGTCGAGCATCCCTGTCGTCGAGCAGCGCGATACTCCGCCAAGTTGCCAGGGCAATGACGATGCTCAAAAACCAAAAACCGCATCTCGACTCCCTGTCACAACAGCCAACGCAACGACGAAAACAATCGTTGCGATCAAGACGAAGTCCCAACGTCGAAATCTAGGAATCGCACGTTCGGAAATGAACGAACCAGCGACAATTCCGAGGAGCAATGAAACGACCGGAAGGAGTGATTCTTTCGCAGCGTACCAGAGCCCTATCGCCCCGTAGCCATTGGCCTGGAAATTCCAACATTGGTATAGATAGAAACCGACAGGGATTCCAGCAAGGCATACAATCCAACATCGTCTCACTCGCACGACACCCGCAACTGCCGGAGTTGCAAGAAAAATTGAAGGAAGCAAAATCAAGTGGAATAGCTCTTGAAAGCCGTCCTGCCAACTCCCGCTCCGAACGACGGTTGTCGGTGAACACGCGAATGAGAGCAGATTGATCTCGAGAACTAGCAGATACGGGCCAAAGAAAAAACCTGAAACAACCAATATGCCCATCGCCATGAGTTGGCCAAAACGGGTTCCGATTCCGTGCGGAAACCAGCGCGACCAGCAACCACCGACTGTCGGTGGAGCACTGCTGTTCGAAGCCTGATAAGGATTTGAGGAGATTCCACTCATGTATGCGGTTCGGTTTGATCCGTCGACGAACGATTGTGGTCACCGCGTCGGCGCGAGTGATGTAAACACAAATGTAAACCCAACTCGCCGACTGCGGTGCACCACTTTGTTCGTCAGGCT
>NZ_VSZO01000066.1 GCF_008312935.1 Roseiconus lacunae
CCTTCGACCGATCCGGTATCAACATCGGTAATGCGGTCGCCTCCGGCGGAAGCGATGATCGACGCGACCGAGTCACCGGCGTTGTTGGTGTCATCTTCGCTGATCGTCGTCAATGTCATCGTGCCGGAGTTGTCCAGCACCGGTGCGTCGTTGACGTTTGTAATGCCGAGCGTGAACGTTCCACTAGACGACGCGCCAGTACCGTCATCGACGGTGAAGTTAAACGAGTCAGACGAAGCTTCCGATCCGTCGTGAGCGTAAGTGATCAGATTGGCATCGATGTCGGCTTGGGTGAACGTGTCGGTCGCAGCCAAGGCCACTCCGTTTCGGTACAGCGTTCCTGACGAAGGGATCGAATCGACGGTGTAAACGAGTTGGCTACTGCTGTGATCGGCGTCCGTTGTGCGAAGCTGTGTATTGGAGATCACGTTTCCGCTGGAACCTTCCACGACGGTGGCCCCGGTATTGGTCGCGATGACTTGTTCGTCATTGATGTCCGTGACGGTGATGGAAACCGCTTCGGTAGCGGTACTAAACGCGGTGGTGCCTCCGTTGGTACTGGCATCGACTTTCGCGCCGGCGGATCCTGTGGTCTGATCCCAGGCGCGGAAGGTAAAGTCGGGGGACGTTCCGTTCGCTCCGTTGGGTTCAAATCGCACCAAGTCGGTACTGCGCAGCAGTAGCGCGGCGTTGTCGCTGACGGCACCAAAGTCGGACCATGTGGACCCTCCGTTGGTGGAGTATTGCCAGGTTCCGTTTCCGTTGTCTTGATGGGTGATCGCGATACCTTCGACCGATCCGGTATCAACATCGGTAATGCGGTCGCCTCCGGCGGAAGCGATGATCGACGCGACCGAGTCACCGGCGTTGTTGGTGTCAT